>NZ_JANSJA010000183.1:0-7242 GCF_047462335.1 Synechococcus sp. H60.1 | reverse complement strand
GCCCAACGGTGGGGGCCACCATTGCAGGGGGGTTTGAGCCGGGGGTTTGGGATCCCCAATTTGGCGACATCCTCGCCAGCCACGGGGACATCAGCCGCGGTCGGCAGCTCATCTGGGAACTATTCCCTGGGCCAGGGGAGGATCTCACCTTCTACCTGTTCCACTACCACCAGGTGCATCCGGAAAACCCGGGATCCCTCTTGGAGTTGTACGAAGACTTTTTTACCATCCTGCCCGAGTACCGCCGCTGCGACCCGGAGCACTTGCAGTGGAAGAAGGCCACCTTTGGCTATATCCCCGGACGCTTCGGCCAGCAGCCAGCTCCCAAAGAGCCCTTCGACCGCGTCCTCTTGATTGGGGATGCGGCAGCCCTGCAATCACCCTTGAGCTTTACGGGGTTTGGATCCCTGGTGCGCAACTGCTCTCGCCTGTGCGATTTGCTGGATACGGCCTTGCGCCACGACCTGCTCAAAGCCTCTGACTTGGCTCAGGTTCGCGCCTACCAGGGCAACTCTGCTGTCACTTGGTTGTTCTCGCGGGGGATGATGGTGCCCACCGGCAAGGTGTTGCCGCCTGAGCGCATCAACGCCATTCTCAACAGCTTTTTCGGCATCCTCACCACCGAGCCGCCCGAGGTGGTGGACGACTTTATCAAAGACCGAGCCGGTTGGCTGGCCTTTAACCGCATGGCCGTCAAAGCCGCTCTGCAGAACCCGCGGCTGCTGCTGTGGATCTGGGAAGCAGTGGGGGCAGAAGGCTTTGCCCGCTGGCTGCCCACCTACTTCAGCTACACTGGCCTGGCTTTGCTCTCAGCTCTGCTGCGGGGCTGGTTCCCCAAGCTGGTGCGGCGCCTGCAACCCTGGCTGGAGTCCCGCTACCCCCGCCTGTGGTTGCGCTGCCTGAGCTGGAGCTACACCCTCACCTATGGGGTAGGCCAGCCGCGCCTGGAGTTTCATCTCCCCGCTCCCAGCTCTCCTGCCGGGCAAAACCTGCAAAACCCAATACCGACCTGGATAGAAGAAAGGGCCTAGGCCGGAGACTTTCATCGCACCAGTTGTTTCTAGGCTTTCGCTCTCTTGGAACCACCGTCTCTCTGATGTCTGTAGGAGAGGTGGGTGCCGACTGTTATGTGGGCAGAATCAACTCGCAAAAAATCTCGATGAGTGCTAGCATTCGCTACCTTGGTTTGCTAGCAGTTTTCTCCCTTATCTGCACAGGATTGTTCACCGGAGCGCTCATCAGGCAAGGCTCCCCGCTTGCGTGCCAAAGCATCCATCCCCAGGTAGTAGCCGGCGGAGAAAGAGTTCTGTCCACCTGCTTTTTAGCCTTGGCAATTGGCCCAAGTTGAGTATAATCAGTGCCTACTATCCACCAACATTCAGGTTCAGGCCGATGAGGGTTGGGAAGGGATCCCAACTTAAGTCGGTCGAGGGGCTTCTAGCCTCTTTTGGCAAGATCTCTATTTTCGCGAGAAAACTCTGTAGGACTGAATCCAATGGTTTATACCTTTGAGATCATCGGCATTGCCCCTGCCCTCGATTTTTTCTGTCAGCAGCAGGAGCTGGCAAAGCGGCCTTGTGGGGTAGAGTACCTGGGCACCCGCCCGTGCACCCTGGATGCGCTGCTGGGATCCCTGGAGGAGGTGCCGGCGCGGCGGGGCTGGGACTGGGATCAGTTGGTCGAAACCGTCATCCGCTTTTGGTGCAGCAACCCTGATTTGGTGAGTTTGTGGCGGTCTCGCTTTCGGGATGCTGGGGAAGATGCCCTGTTGGTCTCGCGGGTGGGGCACATTCAATCCTTACAGCGGGAGTTTGAGTGGCTGCTCAACCAATGAGATCCATAAACCGGGTAGGCTAAGGGCAGGATTGGTTGGTGACTACCTATGAGCGACACCGTCTTCAGCAAGATCATTCGCAGGGAGATCCCGGCCCAGATTGTCTACGAAGATGAGCGGGCCATCGCCTTCAAAGACATCGCCCCTCAAGCCCCTGTCCACATCTTGGTGGTGCCCAAGGAGCCTATCCCCGGCATTGCCCAGGCCAAGCCCGAACACGAAGCGTTGCTAGGGCACCTGCTGCTGACGGCTCAGCGGGTGGCTGCCGAAGCTGGCCTCAGCAAAGGTTATCGCTTGGTCATCAACCAAGGAGAAGATGGCGGTCAAACCGTCTTTCACTTGCACATCCACGTCCTGGGCGGTCGGGCGATGGGCTGGCCGCCAGGCTAGCTCTGGGTTTCCCCCAGCTAGAATGCTGGGAAGGCGGCTGGCGCACGAGGTCTAGGGGCAATGGAGTGGCATGTCACCGATGCGGAAAGCCTGATGATCATCGATCAGGAGGTGGGCAAGCATGAGCTTTCCCCTGCCGAATATGAGGTGGTGCGTCGGGTAATTTACGCTACTGCAGACTTTGAATATCTTCACCTCCTCCGTTTCGCCAACGAGGCGCTGCAGGCGGGGGCGGCGGCTTTGGCGGCGCGCACCACCATTGTGGTGGACGAGCCAATGGTGCAGGTGGGCATTGCACGGGCAGTGCAGAACACCTTCTCCAACCCCATCTACTGCGGCAGCGAAGCTGTCACCCGTCCCCAGAGGGACAAGACCCGCTCTGCTTGGGGCCTGCAAACCCTGGCCCAACGCTATCCTGAGGCCATCTTTATCGTTGGTCAATCCCAGACGGCTCTTTCCACCTTGGTGCAGTTAATCGCCGAGAAAGAGGTGGCCCCTGCCCTGGTAATCGCGACGCCGGCTGGGTTTGTGGATGTGGTGAAAGCCAAGCGGGAGCTGGCCGATTCGATGGTGCCCCACATCCGCACCGAGGGACGTAAGGGCGGCCCTGCCGTGGCGGCGGCGGTCTTGGATGGACTTTTGGACTTGGCTTGGCAGGCCTATGTGCAGGCCAGCAGCCCAGACCCTCCCGGCAAATCGGTTACCAGATAGACGGCAGCGCTCTGCACTTGAATCCAGATCACAGTTTCAGCGGGATCTCGGTCACTCCTCCCTCCGTCCAGCCTTGGCAAGATAAGAGCCATCTTCTCAGCGCCGGAGCAAAGAAGTGGCCTGGGAAGCGGCTAGTCGAACGGGGATCCGGTTATGCGTCAGTTGATCTGGGTTTGGGGAAGCGGCTGGCTTTTGGCGTTGACCTTGGCCGGGGGAGGGTGGGCCCAAACGGATCCCAGTCGAGTGGCGGCTCTTCTGCCCGCTGACCAGCCGGCTCTCCCGGCGCCGCCGGACATCGACCGGAGGGAAGCTCGGCTCAGCCCCTACCAGCGCTGGCAACAGCAGCATGCTGCTGCGGAGGTTCCCTTTTGTAGGTTCGAGGGGATCTTCTACCGCCTCTCTCAGAAGGCGGAACAAAGACCAGAAGAGCTGCCTTTTCCCCTGCAGCCAGCCGGGATCCCTTTGGGAGAAGGTAGCCCTTTTTTTCTACATGCCAACGGGCTGGTCTACCGAGTGTCCTATTGAAAGGGGGGAAGTGCTTGCGGCAGCAGGACAGCTATTTCTCCTCAGGGAGGGGGATCAGGGGTTCAGTAATGATTTCCCACCTTGCGATGGTGGATGGCGGTGAGGCCCTCAGGGCTGGAGACCCGTCCGGCCTCTAGCGTGCTATAGACCACCCAGTGGTCGCTGGTTTCCAGGCGGCTGACCACGCGGCACTCCAGGTAGGCCAGGGCATCGGCAAGGATAGGGGATCCGTTAGCGGCAGGGTAGGTCTTGATGCCGGCAAAGCGGTCGGCTCCCGGCGGGAAGCGCTTTAGGAAGTGGCGCATTAAGGGCTGGTAGTGGCCCTCCTGCAACACGTTAAGGACAAAGGTATCCCCCACCTGTAGGAAGGACTCAATTGCCCGATCCTTAGCCACGGCCACGCTGATCCCTGGCGGATCGCTGCTGGCCTGGGCCACCCAGGAGGCGAGCATGGCGCTGGTGGCCTGTCCTTTGCGGGCGGTGAGGATGTAAAGGCCATTGCTGATGCGGCCCAGGGCGCGATCCAGATCGGCATCCAAGGCTTTCATCTGCTGAATGTTGCGATCCCGCGTTAGCCATTGCCCTAGATCAGTGCCAGCTTCCTCCGCTGCTTGCAGCAGAGTTTCGTTCACGGGCTGCTTGAGGAGAATGGGAGGGAACACCTCTTTGGCGCCCAGTTCCTGCAGCGTGTTGCGGCAGAGGTAGACCGACTCATCATCTTCACCGCCCGACTCGAAGAGGCCAAAGCCTTGTTTGCTATGGGCAGAGGCCAAGAGGGTTTTTAGCAGCACCTGGGTGGTGGCCGCATCTGGCCCTGATTGGGGGGGCATGCCTATCACCACGCCGGCGGCCAGGCTCATCAGCTCCCGCACCTCGTGGGCATCCAGCAGCCGCAGATCCGCCAGCTCGACGGCAACGCCGGTTTTTTGGATCCCGCGGGCAATCGCCTGAGCCAAGGCTTCTGCCTGGCCGTAGCCCGATCGGTAGAACACCGCCACCATTCGTTCGGCTTTGGCCTGCTCTAGGCTCCAGGTGCGGTAGTGCTCCACCCAGTCAGACAAGTGATGGCGCAGCAGGGGGCCGTGGCCGGTGGCAATGGCGGCAATGGGTGGCAGGGCCTCCATGCGCTTGAGGGCAGACAACACCGAGCGGGCATTGGGCCCCATGAGGCAGTCGTAGTAGAGCTTAAAGTCGGCCTGTAGCAGGTGGGGATGCTTGTCCCAGGCAAAGTCGTCGCAGTAGTGCATCCCAAAGACGTCGCAGGTGTAGAGGATCTGGGTGCCGTGGTCGTAGGTGAGGATGGTGTCGGGCCAGTGCAGGTTGGGGGCAGAGATGAACTCCAGGACATGTCCCTTGCCCAGATCCAGGCGATCCCCCTGCTTCACCACCAGGTGCCGGAAGGGCCGATGCACGAGGTTTTCCAGAAATTGCACGGCCACTTTGGAGGCTACCACTGTCATTTGAGGGGCTAGCTCCAGCAGATCCCCAACCAGGCCGCTGTGATCCGGCTCGGTGTGGCTGACCACCAAGTAGTCGATGGTGGCGGGATCCAGGATGCCTCGCAGCAGATCCAAGTACAGCTGGCGAAACTTTTCGTGGGAGGTGTCAATCAGGGCCACCTTTTCCCCGCGAATCAAAAAGGAGTTGTAGGTCGTGCCATTTTCCAGGGCAAATTCAATGTCAAACCGATCCCGATCCCAGTCTTGGGAGCGGATGGCCAGGGTATCGGCCCCAATGAGCAGAGTTTGCAGCGTAAGATGAGCTGAACGCGGTGCAACTGCCGTAGCGGCCATGTTTCCCCCCTTTACCAAATGGCAACTTTACTTAACACTCATCGTAACCCTGATGTAACTGAATGTTGGGGCCGGCAGGCGCGAGAGGGCAGCCGCCAAGTTTCGATTTTCTGATGAAATGCTTCAGGGATCCCCAAACTGCCGACCCCCAAAGGAAGTGGGAGCAAAGGCTGCGGCAAATTGGGCCAGGGTGTGGCGCAGTTGATCCAAGTTTTGGCCGGTGGCAGCGGAGACAAAGAGAGCCTTAGGATAAAGCAGGCGCACATCCTCTACCCATTCGGGATCGAGGCGGTCAATTTTGTTAAACACCAGTTGTCGCGGGCCGGTGGCCAGGGGCATCTCGTCCAGCAATTTTTCCACCGCCTCGATTTGCCCTTCCCAGTTGGGGTGGGAGAGATCCACCACGTGCAGCAGAGCATCCGCCTCCGTCACCTCCTCCAGCGTGGCTTGGAAGGCCTCTACCAGTTGCTCAGGCAGTTCGGTTAAAAAGCCCACCGTGTCGGTCAACAGCACCGCCTGGTGGTGAGGTAGATCCAGCCGCCGCGTGGTGGGATCCAAGGTGGCAAAGAGTTGGTCAGCCACGTAGACCTGGGCGTGGGTGAGGGCATTCAGGAGGGTGGATTTGCCGGCGTTGGTGTAGCCCACCAGGGCCACCACGGGAATTTGGGATCCCTCCCGTCGCTGGCGCAGCCGCTGGCGGTGGCGGCGCAGCTCTTCCACTTCTTGCTGCAGCTTGCTAATGCGCCGCTGGATGGCCCGCCGCTCCATTTCCAATTGGGTTTCCCCCGGCCCCCGGGTGCCGATCCCACCCCCCAGCCGCGACATGGTGCGGCCGCGACCAGCCAGGCGCGGCAGGAGATACTGCAGTTGCGCCAGTTCCACCTGCAACTTCCCGGCCCGGCTTCTGGCCCGCTGGGCAAAGATGTCTAGGATCACCTCGCTGCGATCCACCACCCGCACCCCCAGGGCCTCTTCTAAGTTGCGCACCTGGCTGGGGGTGAGCTCGCGGTCGAACACCACCAAGTTGGCCCCCAAATCCTGCACCAGCAAGGCCAACTCCTGGACTTTACCCGAGCCAATGACTGTAGCGGAATCGGGGCCCTCCCGCCGCTGCCAAAGAGTGCGGAGCACCTGTCCGCCGGCACTTTCCACCAGGCGGCCCAGCTCTGTCAGCCTGTCCACCAGGTCTTCGCTGCTCTGCCCCGACTCCTGCAGCCCCACCAGGATGGCCCGCTCCTGCTGGGGATCCACCTGGCGAGCGCTTGCTTGGCGGCGAAAGCCATCTTCTAGCTCCGCCACCAGCTCCTGCAGATCCTGCTCTGCCAGGATCCCCAGGGGCAAAGGCTCAGAAACCTGCCAACGGCGCTCTTCCTCCGGCACCAGATGGGCCAAGTAGGCGCACTTGATAAAGCCTGTGGCCGCTCCTCCGCGGCGCAGCCGTCCCTCTAAGGGGGATACCGACAGGGTAATGAGAGCGTCCAGCCGCTGTAGGGCCATGGCTGTCAGGGCTTTTTGGCTAGGCCCCCCCGCCCCCACCTGGGTGGTGATGCAGCGGATCCCAGAGAGGCGCTCCGCCCCCTGGCGCGGCAGCTCCCAAGCCGGGATCTGGGTTTCAAAGGGGGATCCCAGCCCCACGCGAATTACTTGGCCGCGCCGGTTGAGGTAAACACTAATGGGCTGGCCTTCCAGATCTTGAGTGAGGGATCCCAGCCGTTGGGCAAACTCCACCGTCACCAGACAGTTGGGGGGCAGGCGCAGTTGGTAGAGGCGTTGCAGTTGCTTACGCTGGTAGGGCTTTAGCCCCTTGGCCTGGGCAAAGCTAAAACCGAGGTCATTCTGCTGGCGAGAGGTGCCAACCCTGGGCATAGGGAGAGGGAAAGACCCGAAAAGAGGCTTTCCTCTACCATATACGCTAGTAGCCAGCGCAGGAACTTGAGGAAAGCAGCGGCAGCAAACCCTAGACAAGGGATCCCTGGAGCAAACTTGCTT
>NZ_JANSJA010000182.1:0-7274 GCF_047462335.1 Synechococcus sp. H60.1 | reverse complement strand
CTAGAAGAAAAAAGTTACTTGCAATATCTTTTTAGATATCCTCAGCGTTCTGTTAACTCCTTGTAACTTCAGTTATGAGCAAAAGCTGAATCCAAATCCCGATTGGTGTAAGTTTTCCCAGTTTGTGTTCCAGAACACAGCAGAGTAGCTTGGTAGCCCCGTACTTGAATGCGGGGCGGAAAAGCCTTAGAGCAGCTTTAGCTGCTGTTCAATGCTATAACTGCTGCTAAGTAAGCACCCACCCCGGTGAAAGACCCAGACAGTGCTGTCAGTCAACAAGTAAGCGGAACCTTGAGACTTGGTTCCAAGGAACCGTCTAGGGGCGTCTTGACAACGCCTTTACGAGTCCGATTGTGGACTGCGTAAGAATCCCCTGACTTTAGTCGGTGGGAGTGTCAAATTCTCTTTGTTCAGCTTCCTGAAGTCAGTCTGGGGGGTTTGCAACGGTTGTCCAGAGGCCGAAGCGTGCTGTCCGGCAGTTTTGATAGAATCGCCATCACAGGTTTTAGGGCGCGCAGCGCCCACGGCATGCACAACAACTCGACTTCTTCCGCTCCCACCGATCTGGAGATCATCTCTTTGTTGGATCCGCGGCAGGCTATGTCTCTGGCGGGCGTGCAGGAGGCCAACCTGAAGTGGATCAGCCGCTGTAGCGGCGCCTCGGTAACGCTGCGAGGACAAGACCTGTACCTAAGGGGCACACCTCAACAGCGGCAGCAGGTGCGGCAGTGGCTAGAATTGCTGAGACCGCTTTGGCAAACTGGACACCCTGTTACTGTGATCGATGCCGAACAAGCCTTTCGCGCCCTCTCTAACCAAGAAGCTGACGCCTATCATCAGGCGCAGGTAAGTGTTCTGGCCCGCACCCGCAAGGGAGAGCTGATCCGGCCCAAGACGCCCCGTCAACAGGAGTACGTGCGAGCCATCCGAGCTCACGACCTTTGCTTCGGCATTGGGCCGGCGGGCACCGGCAAAACCTATCTAGCTGCCGTCGTGGCCATCACGGCCTTGCAAAACCGCGAGTATGAGCGCCTGATCCTCACTCGCCCTGCGGTGGAAGCAGGGGAGAAGCTGGGGTTCTTGCCTGGGGATCTGGTAGAGAAGGTGGATCCCTATCTACGGCCCCTCTACGATGCTCTGTTTGAGTTTATCGATCCGGCCAAACTGCCCCAGTTGATGGAACAAGGGGTGATCGAGGTGGTGCCGCTGGCCTACATGCGCGGTCGCACCCTGAGCAATGCTTTCATCATTCTGGACGAAGCCCAGAACACCACCCCGGAGCAGATGAAGATGGCGCTCACCCGCCTGGGGTTTCGGTCGCGCATGGTGGTTACCGGGGATCTCACCCAAACGGATCTGGGCAAACATCGCCTGTCGGGCCTAGCGGCTGCGGAGCGCATCCTGGCCGGGGTGGAGGGAGTTGCCTTTTGCTACTTTGACCAGCGGGATGTGGTACGCCACCCCCTGGTGCAGCGGATTGTGGATGCCTACGCCCGCTACGAGAGCCAGCAGTGAGGCCGAGGGTCATCTTCTTCGATGCCGTGGGCACGCTGTTTCGGGTGCGGGGCAGCGTCGGCCAGGCCTACAGCCAGGTGGCAGCAGCGTATGGGGTATCGGTGGATCCGCAGGCGCTGGATCGCGCCTTTGCCCAAGCTTTTGCCAGCGCTCCGCCGCCAGCCTGTGCCGGTCTGTTGGGATCCTCTTTGCTGGCTTGGGAGCGGGCCTGGTGGCGGCAGGTGGTGCGCCAGACTTTTGCAGGGGTGGGATCCCTGGCTGCTTTTGGGGAGGAACGGTTTGAGGCGTTTTTTGCCCGCCTTTTCGAGTATTTTGCCGGGGCGGATCCCTGGGAACTGTATCCGGAGACGCTGCCGGTTCTCCAGGCCCTCCAGGGGGAAGGGATCCGGCTGGGGGTGATCTCCAACTTCGACAGCCGCCTGCCCAAGGTGCTGCAGGCACTGCAGTTGGAGGGCTATTTTTCCAGCCTCACCCTCTCCACCCAGGTGGGCCATGCCAAGCCCGATCCCCGCATCTTCCAAGCTGCCCTAGAGACCCAAGGGATCCCGCCTGCCGCTGCCTGGCACATTGGCGACAGCTACCGCGAAGACTACCAAGGGGCCAAGGCAGCAGGCTTGAGAGCCCTTTGGCTGGATCGAGAAGGGAAAGATAGCGCCTGCCAAGAGCGAATCGAAAACTTGTGGGGATCCCTCCCCCTGCTCAATGCGCTGGAGCGGAATTAAGCAGTAGCGGGGCAAAAACCCCATCGGGCTTGAGCAAGTAGCGCCGCAGGTTCATCTGCCGCTCCAGAAGGCAGGCATGACCGCTCAAAGGCGAGATCTCCACCTGAGCCTGGGGCAGTCGCTCCGCCAAACGCTGCACCTCCTGCACCGAGGGTAGGAGGCGGTCCCGCCCCCCCGCCACCAGCAGGGTTGGCAGCCTCATCGACTCCAGGGGCAGCTCTTCCACAACAAAGGATCCCAGCAAGGCCAGGCGCTGGGCAGCCACCTCGGGAGCAACGCTGTGTACGGCCTGGCGCAACCGCTCCCGATCCGGCGGCTCCATTTGGCTTAGCTCCGCCAAAAATCCCAGCCCCCGCTCCGCCATCTGGTGGTAGAGCGCTGGCGGCAAAAAGGGCAGGAGAACATGGCCCGCCCACCACCAGGGCCGGCGCCGCAGGGATGAGGCCGGGTTGACCAAGATGAGGCCACGACAGCGCTCCGGCTGCTGGGCGGCAACGGCCAACGCCAGACAGGCCCCAAAGGATTCGCCGCACAGATAGGCCCCCTCTTCCAGTTGGGATCCCACCCAATCGGCCAGGCTCTCCCAGCTATTTCCCGCTTCGGGGTGGTTTAGGCTCAAAGGGCGGACGTGAAACTCGGCTTGCAGAGCCTGCGCCTGCCGGTAAAACAATTGGCCTGTGCCATCCATACCCGGCAAATAGAACAGCGGGGGCCGCTTCTGGTGGCTTGGAATAGAGGCGGTGGGCTTACCCTTCAATTTTTCCATCTCCTTGCCAACCCCAAGCGCACCTGTTCGCGGGCGGCTGCCGTTAACTCCTGAATTAGCTGCAGCCTCTCCTGGCGGCAGGTATAGCGCCCTTCTCCCCTCACCCAGAGAGGGGATCCCACCTTGAGCACCACCCGGCGATAGATCACCACCGGGTGCCCTCCTTGCTGCTGAAACCTGGGCTCGCTGGGATCAAACCAGCGGAAAAAAGCCATGGGAATATCCATCCCCCGCCACTCTTCCTGGGCCCACAAGGCCACCGGCAGGATTGGCAGAGGATCCACCTTGGCAGCCAAGGCCAGATGGGCAAAGCCCGGCTGGAACCGTCCCACCTCCTGGGGTGAGGTCTCGCGGGTAATCTGGTCTGCCCCTTCCGGGAAAATTCCCACCCCTCCGCCCGCTGCCAACGTGGCCTGAGCCTGGCGAAAAAAGTGGATCTGCGGCCAGGATCCCTGCTGGAGGGGGATACACCCCAGCGCCAAGGCGATCTCCCGCAAGAGGGGCACCTGGGATAGATAGTAGTGGCAGGCAAAACGAATTGGTCGATCCAGCCCCGCGATCAGCACCGGCGCATCCAAAAAGCTGCGATGGTTGCTCACCACCAGCAGCGGGCCTTGGGGAACCCGCTCCTTGCCCTCCACCCACACCTCCGTCTGGAAAAGAGCAAGTAGCAACTGGGCCACTGCCCTCGCATCTGGGAAGCCACTGACCTGCATAGGCGCTGTCAAGGATTCCATTCTCTTGCTCAATAGTCCACCCCGCGCCGCAGATCCGCGCCTTGCTCGGCATAGTGCTTGTGGCTCACCATTTCCGAATGGACAGAGGCCAGCTCAAAGTAGGGCAAAGGAGCATGGCAGCGCCCTGTGATGATGATCTCCGTGTCGCGCGGCTTGCGCAGCAAAGCCTCAACAATCGGCTCCACGTCCAATAGCTCCAGATCCACCGTGGGGTTGAGCTCATCCAGAATGATGGTTTTGTAAAGCCCGGAGGCAATGGCCGCCCGTGCCAACTCCCAGCCTCGCTCTGCCTCTACATAATCGATTTCCTGCTGCTTGCCCCGCCAGACAATGGCATCGCGGCCGCAGCGCTGGTGATCCACTAGATCAGGGTAGCTCTCCCGCAAGGCCCGAATGGCCGCATCTTCCGTGTAGCCCGTCCCCCCTTTGAGCCACTGCATGATCAACACCCGGTGGGAGAGATCCTTGCTGATGCCACGCCCAATAGCCTGCAGAGCCCGTCCCAGAGCGCTGGTGGACTTGCCCTTGCCGTTGCCGGTGTAAATCTCAATGCCGCTAAGGGGGGGCTGGCCATTCTGGGGATCCGTCGCCCGACGGACGCTGCGCATTTCTGAGTGCAGATCGGCCAGGTCGATAATTTCCTTGGGGGCGCCCCGCCCGGTGATGATAACTTCCATCTCCTCCGGCTTTTGCTTGAGGGTGCTGACGACCTCCTCCACCGGCAGTAGGCCCAGATCCAGCACCGGGTTCAGCTCGTCCAGCACCACCACCGAGTAAAATCCAGACGCCAGCGCCCCCTTGGCCACATCCCAGCCGCGGCGGGCCTCCTGACGGTCAAACTTGGTGATCTCGTCGGGGCCAAAGAACTCTCCTCGCCCCGTGCGCAGTTGATCAATGAGGTGGGGGAAGCCCCGCTGCAGAGCGGCAATCGCCGCGTCCTCCGCATAAGTGCGGCCCGGCCCCTTGAGAAACCGCACCAGCAACACCCGGCTGGGGGCCGCATTTTCGATTCCCAAGCCAATGGAGCGCAGCACAACTCCCAACGCCGCCTGGGACTTGCCCTTGCCCTCGCCATCGTAAACGTGGATCTGGCCTCGTCGGCGGTCAAACTGTTGCGCGGTTACAATGCCGACTTCTGCCATGCCCCTCCGCATCACGCCGCTGTCCAGAACTCGTGCTTCTCTACCCCCATCTTAAAGTCTAGCCAGAGGTTTTCGGGAAAGCGCGGAGAAGGGCCAGAAAAAGCCGGCAAGAGCCGATCAACACCGGGATAAGATGAGCAATGGTTGTCCAGCCCAGTGCCCATCTAGCGAGGGATCCCCCTTGTACCCGACTGTGTTTTCTTCTCGCCCCTTGCCCCCTGCGGTTGATAGCCCTATTGAGCTGGTGGGCGGCACGCCCCTCATTCGCTTACGGCGGGTTACTGCTGAACTGCCGCCATCGGTGCGAGTGTATGGCAAAGCAGAGTGGTACAACCCCGGCGGCTCGGTCAAGGATCGCCCGGCCCTGAACATGATTCGCACTGGCGAACGCGAGGGCAAGCTGAGGCCTGGCAAGATCATCCTGGATGCCACCAGCGGCAACACGGGCATCGCCTATGCCTGGATAGGGGCAGCTTTGGGGTACAAGGTGAAGCTGGCCCTGCCGGCCAACGCCAGTCCAGAGCGCAAGAAGATCCTCGCTGCCTATGGGGTGGACTTGGTGCTCACGGATCCAGCCCTTGGCTCCGATGGGGCCATTGAGAAAGCCCGCGCCCTCTACGCCGAAAACCCCGATCTCTACTTCTATCCTGACCAGTACAGCAACCCCGCCAACTGGCAGGCCCACTACGAGACCACAGGGGTGGAGATCTGGGAGCAAACCCAGGGGCAGGTCACCCACTTCGTGGCCGGCCTGGGCACCAGCGGCACCTGTATGGGGGTAGGGCGGCGCCTGCGGGAGTACCGCTCTGATATCCAGATCATCGCCATGCAGCCCGACTCCCCCTTCCACGGCCTCGAAGGCCTCAAGCACATGGCCACCGCCCTTAAGCCGGAGATCTACGATCCCACCCTGCCGGATCGGCACGTCGAGGTCTCCACCGAGGCGGCCCAAAAGATGGTAAAACGCCTGGCTCGGGAGGAGGGCCTGCTGGTCGGCATCTCCGCCGGCGCCAATGTGGTGGCTGCCCTGCAGGTGGCGCGTCAGCTCTCGGCAGGGGTGGTGGTTACCATCTTCTGCGATGGGGCCGACAAGTATCTCTCCGAGCGGTTTTGGACAGAAGACTAAACTCGCCCGTACTGCAATGGCCCCTCCTCTTAACA
The DNA here is from genome assembly GCF_047462335.1 of Synechococcus sp. H60.1. NCBI lineage: Bacteria > Bacillati > Cyanobacteriota > Cyanophyceae > Synechococcales > Synechococcaceae > Synechococcus > Synechococcus sp. H60.1. Next base: position 1,231 of record NZ_JANSJA010000182.1, on the reverse strand, counting down.
GCTCCGCCCTTCTGCCGCTATGATGGTTAAACCTAGAATGCGGATGTGGCGGAATTGGTATACGCGCACGTTTGAGGGGCGTGTGGCTTTGCCTTGCGAGTTCGAGTCTCGCCATCCGCACTGAGCCTTCACCCCCAGGCCCTCCCCCTCCTTGGGAGAGGGGAAATGGTCAGCGGTGGGCCAGCCGAGAATTGATCTCGACTTTTGCGCTATTCCCGAACGGCGCCCTGCAGGCGTGTGCCCCAGGTGCGGGCAAAGCTCAGGTCAGCCCCAGTCAGATTGGCATCGCGCAGATCGGCCCCGCGCAAGTCGGCGCCGTAGAGGGAGGCGGAGGAGAGATCGGCCCCCCGCAAATCGGCACCCCGCAGGTCCGCTCCCTCCAGGTAGGCACCGCTGAGGTCGGCGCCACGCAACTGGGCGCGCCGCAGATTGGCTCCCACCAAGTAGGACTGGCTGAGATCGGCGCCAGTGAGGATGGTGCGCTCCAGGTTGGCCTCGATCAGGTCGGCACCCTGGAAGTTAGCCTCTGCCAGATCGAGGTTGCTCAGCTCGAGGGATCCCAGCCGGCAGTTGGGACAGGTTCGGGAAGCGATAAGATAGCGCAAGAAGCAGGCGTTGGGGGTTGTGGCGGCGGCAGTGGAGGCCACGGCTGCTGTGGTCAGTAGCGCTAAAACGGCGGCAGCTTTGAGATGGAAATTCATGGTAATCAAGCCTCATGAAAGGTTGACTGAGACAATCCGGCAGAGCGGGGTTGTTCTGCGTTGGTCACATGATAGTGGCATCCGTCGGCTTCGACCACTCCACAGGTTTGCCTGGGCTCCCGCATTGACAAATTCCCTCAAGCTGCGATGACGTTGTGGCCTTATCGCCCTAGAGCTGGTGGGCTATCGCCGGGCGGGGGAGGATCTTGCAGCAGCGGCTCCACCCAATGCCAAGACAGTTGCCCCAGTCCCAGCAAAACCGAAAGTATCGCCGAGGCAGCCAAGACACAATCCCAGCGGATTGCCAGCCGAAGAGGATGGTTCGGCTTGCCTTTCCTCGAGCTGGGCCGGGCGACGGGCAAGCTGTCCCAGGAGGGGAGAGGGCGACAACGCAGGAAGCAACCGCAGCGGCGACAGCGACGATCGGAGTCGAGGTTGAGCCAATGGCAAGCTGGACAGCGGAGCATGGGAAAGGCCAGGGATCCCATCCGGGTGCAGCGCGAGCAGTTGCGGCGTCCGGCAACCATATC
>NZ_JANSJA010000181.1:0-772 GCF_047462335.1 Synechococcus sp. H60.1 | reverse complement strand
CGGGAGCGGCAACCCCGCTCCCTTTGGTAGGTTCCCCCTTCGGGGGGATCCCTAGAAATTGGAAACCGGCAGCAGGCGGCACACATTCTGTAGGAGCAGGCCGGCGTTCCCCCTTCGGGGGGATCCCTAGAAATTGGAAACCGCTTCTGTTTCATAATCACGTCCAGCTTGCTTGTAACCGACGTTCCCCCTTCGGGGGGATCCCTAGAAATTGGAAACCCGGTAGATCTCCGAGAGACCTATCTCCCGGCAGATTTCCAGTTCCCCCTTCGGGGGGATCCCTAGAAATTGGAAACCGGAGGCGTATGTTACCCAATCTCGACGCCGTGTTCCCGTTCCCCCTTCGGGGGGATCCCTAGAAATTGGAAACCCTTCTAGCTCGTTTGGTGTTAAGGTGTATATTCTAGAGAGTTCTCCCTTCGGGGGAATCCCTAGAAATTGGAAACGCAGGGTGAAGCACAGCCAGCGGCGCCGCTTGACGTTGAGGTTCCCCCTTCGGGGGGATCCCTAGAAATTGGAAACTCCCGTTCTGCTTTTGCACGGGGCGGACCAACGTATAGTTCCCCCTTCGGGGGGATCCCTAGAAATTGGAAACACAATCAACCCGTCCGCTGTTTTGGATCCCGCCCATGCGAGATCGTTCCCCCTTCGGGGGGATCCCTAGAAATTGGAAACTTGCCCGCCACGTCTGGTTGGTCAAGCAGAAGGAAGGGCTGGTGTTCCCCCTTCGGGGGGATCCCTAGAAATTGGAAACGAGAAGGGCTATGGTGCT
>NZ_JANSJA010000180.1:0-7381 GCF_047462335.1 Synechococcus sp. H60.1 | reverse complement strand
ATCGAGCGGGTCAACGAAAGAATCGGCCTTTGCGGGATTTGGCGAGGCGCTCGCAAAGCCGCTGATACCGTTTTTGTGTTGCTTTGCCAACACGAGATGCGTAGGGGATTAGCCCCGCAGGCGACCGGAGCGCAGGATGCTGAGGATGAGCCACAGCCCCAGCAGGCTGGCGGCGCCAAAGAGCAGCTCGCTTAGCCAAAAGACCTGGAAGCGCTGGGTTTGCGCCGAGATGATGGCAGCGCCAATAATCAGGGATCCAACCAGGATGCTGTAGGAGAGGCGGTTGGCCGACTGGTCCAGGCTGGTGCGGAGGCCTTCCAGCTCCTGCACCGTCAGGTTCCAGCGCTGGGTCTCGGAGGTGATGCGGCTAAGCAGCACTTCCAGTTGCCGCGGCGACTGCAGCGAGAGGTTTTTGAGATCCAGGGCTGTGCGCAGCAGCGAGGGCAGGGGGGCCTCCCCCAGCAACTGCTGCCGAAACACATCGGCCATCAGGGGGCGAATTTGCTCCGGCAGATTGTAGTCTGGGGTGAGCTGGCGGGCGATCCCTTCCAGGTTGGCCAGGGCCTTGGCGCACAGTCCCAGGTTGCCGGGGATGCGGATCTGGTTGCGCCGTGCCGCCTGTAGGATCTCGGAAAAGAGCTCGCTAAAATCCAGCTCGGCAACGCTCAGGGTGTAGTACTGGCGCAAGAGGCGCTCGTATTCCCTCTGCAGTTGGGCCAGGCTGACGGCGGGATCCCGCGGGCTGCCCCTAGGACTTTCCGGCAGAGCCAGTTCCAGCGTGAGCTCAGCACAGCGCTGGGCATCCAGGCTGACGATGGCCAAAATCAGCTCCAGCACAATCTGCTGCGTGCGGGGATCCAGCCGCCCAATCATGCCGCAGTCCAAGAGGGCCACGCGACCGGATCCCAGGTAGAAGAGGTTGCCGGGGTGGGGATCGGCGTGGAAATAGCCGTCAAGGCAGATCTGCTGGAAAAAGGCGCGGGTGAGCAGGCGGGCAATCTGCTGCGGGTCGGCGTCACTGCGATCCGCCTCCAGCAGGGGCTTTCCCTCGATCCACTCCAGCGTCAGCACCTTGGGGGTAGTGAGCGCCCAGTAGACGCGCGGCACCACCAACTGCGCTGGGTCAAACCAACGGCTAGCCTGCAGGTGTTGCCGCAGTTGCTCCGTGTGGCGGGCTTCCTGGGTAAAGTCCAGCTCCGCCTGCAGCGCCCGGCAAAACTCATTGGCCAAGGCCACCACGTCTGTTAGCCTACCGAACTCCGTTTGCGCCACCAGCTCAGCAATGCTGCGGATGAGCTTTGTATCCCGCTCTACTATTGCCTCCAAACCCGGCCGCTGGATCTTGAGAGCCACCGCTTCGCCACTGAGCAGGCGGGCGCGATGGACTTGGGCAATGGATCCCGCTGCCACTGCTTCCGTGTCCAGGCTGCTGAATACCTGCTCCAGGGGCTTTTGCAACTGCTGGCGCAGCAGGATCTCCACTGCCTTCCAGGGCACGGGGGGCACATTGCTCTGCAGCGTGCTGAGGGCCTCAATGTACTCCCGCGGCAACAGATCGGGGCGGGTGCTCAGCAACTGGCCCAGCTTCACATAAACCGGCCCCAGATCCACCAGGATGTTGCGCAGCACCATCGGCGGCGGCAGTTGCGGCTCTTCCGCCTTGCCCAAGGAGAGTAAGCGCCGCATGTAGTCCCAGCCGTGGCGCAGGACTACTTCCAGGATCTCCGCCTGCCGGGCGCTGTTCTGAGCCAGCCGCGCAAAGACCACCCCTTTTCCCTCCTCTGCCGAAATTGCCTAGAGACAGCTTAGAAAAAGGGCACGGGAGCCACCCGGCGGGTTCCGTCCCAGCCGCTGGCTAGCCCCTCCCGCAAGACCCGCAACACTTCGTCGGTGCTGGCGTTGGGCTCGGCAAAGGAGAAGAGGTGCTTATAGCGCAGCCTCCCCTCGCGATCCACAATGAACTGGCCGGGCAGGGGCGCCCCCATCGCTTGGCCGACACCGTAGAGCCGAAAGGTCTTGCACTCCGGATCCACCAACAGCGGGTAGGGCAGTTGCAGGTCGGCTTGGATCTGTTGGCTTTGCACCGGGTCGGTGCTGGTAATCATCAGCAGCTCTGCTCCCAAAGACCGGATCTCCTCGTAGCGGGCCTTCAGCTCCTGGATGTGGGGGTAGCAGAAGGGGCAGAAGAGTTTTTCTGTGAAAATGCGGGTAAAAGCCAGAACCACCGGCTGGTGGCCGCGGTAGTCCGACAGGCGCACGGGATCCCCGTGTACATTGGGCAGCTCAAAGTCGGGGGCCAGCTCGCCAATCTGCAGAGGGCTGTTGGCCGGCTGGGGGATGAAGTTGTCGAAAAAGCGACGGTTGAACAGGCCGCTGTTGCTGGTCATTGCCATTTTTTACGTTTCTTTACTACCTGCCACCAGCCTAACCCAAAGCCTCGGCCACTGCCTTTAGCCGTCGCAGTTGTGCCCGCATGTCGTGCCGGGTTAGCTCTGCTGCCACCAGGTAAAACCCCGCCGCCACCCAGGGGTTGGGGATGGAAAACTCAAAGCGGTTCACCAACAGCGTTCCCGACGCTTGGGGGCGGCACTCCCAGCGGTCAGTGCCCTGAAAAAACCCCTCAAACTGCCACTGCACCAGACCCTCGGCCCGCTCGGTAATCACGCAGTCCAGGCTGGGGGAAATGAGAGGCAGGCGCAGGAAAAAGCGGTAGCGGCTGCCCAGTTGCCCCGTAGGGGATCCCAGCGCTTCGCAACCCAAAAGCGGGTTAAGCCAGCGCCGCATCAGCTCCGGGTCAATGAGACAGTGCTCCACCCGCGCCACGTCAGCGGCAATTTCAATTGCTTGGGTATAGACGGGCATGCTTCAAGGAAAGGCTGCAGCAGCAGGCTGCGCTTTGCCGACAGGGGCAACGGTACTCAGCAAAATCAAGATATCCCGGTACTCCACCTGATCCGGCCCGCGGCGGGGGGATCCCACCTGAATGACTGCCTGGTGCAGGGACTGTTCAGGATGGGGGGGAGACTCAAACACAAGGGTGCGGATGCCGTTGGCCTGTTCCAGATCCGAGAGGAGATCCCAGCCCCGGCCCCAGAGGGTACGACGGTAGTAGGCGGCAATCTCCTCCAGAGGCTGAGAGGTCTGCAAGAGCAAGGAGGTCAGCCCCCCCTCCTGATCCCAGATTTGCCCGGAAGAGAGGACGGCGGCTTCGGGCAACTGCAACTGCGGCGGGAAGTGGGGAGGAAGGGCGCGGGTATCGCCCACGGAAGCCGCAAAATGGGTGCCATCTTCGCCAACGTGGCGCAGCACCGGATCCAGCGGGGCAGCTTCGGAAGGAGGTGGCTCTGGCAAGGGGCGACAGGCAGCCAGCAAGGCTAGCATTAGCCAAGCCAGAAGTTGCACCTGAGCTGGGCAAAAGTCTCCTCTCATCCGTAGCCAGGGATCCCTCAGGTGGGTTATAGCGGATCCCTGTCCTTCCCCACAAGCGGTTAGCTGCACAACCGGCAAGGGCACAGCCTAAGATAGTAGAGACGGCGGATCCCGGCCGGGGTTAAGGTGGAGAGGTGTCCGAGTGGTTTAAGGAAGCAGTCTTGAAAACTGCCGTGGCGCAAGCCACCGTGGGTTCGAATCCCACCCTCTCCGTCCTGGAATCTTTCGCCATCTGCTGAAGTTTCCAGAAGCTCTGGTTCTATGCCAACACCGACGCCAACGCCGACAACTTTGCAGCTCACTAGCTCCGCTTTTGCCCCCTCACAACCCATCCCCTCCCGCTACACCTGCGAAGGAGAAGATCTTTCTCCCCCCTTGACTTGGTCGGGGGCACCTGTAGGAACCCAAAGCTTTGCCCTGATTATGGATGACCCAGACGCGCCCGGGGGCACCTTTGTCCACTGGGTGGTCTACAACTTGCCCGCCAGTGTCACGAGTCTGCCAGAAGGGATCCGCTCCGACAGCGACCTGCCCCAGGGGGCCGTCCACGGGCAAAACAGTTGGGGACGCAATAGCTATGGCGGCCCTTGCCCTCCCAGCGGCACCCACCGCTACTTCTTCACCCTCTACGCCCTGGACAGGCAACTGGCCTTAGCACCAGGGGCCACCAAAGAGGCCTTGCTACAGGCCATGACAGGCCACATCCTCGCCCAGGCCCAACTGATGGGCACCTATCAAAGAAGAAGGTAGGGGAGAACCTCAAGCAAGGGGTGCCCACAGGCTGGAGCTGAGCGTTGCTGAAAGCAAATCCCACATCTCTGCTCTCCAAGAAATTTGCCCTGCCGCCGTCTTCCTGCCCAGGACAGGGATCCCTAGCTGGGCCTGCAACTGCCAGACCAAGGGGGGTTCTTCTAGGGAGGAGCCGGATGCGGATTCCAGCAACACCCATCCCAGACAGTGAGTCTTGGCTTGGTGAAGCAAGGCCGCAAAAGCAGCTCCCTGGCTAAGGGCAGCTTCCTGGGGCAGCGTCAGAAGTACCTTGAACCCCCAGGCAGCAGCTAGGTCGGCCCAGGTTTGGCCGGGCCCTATCGGATCAGCTAGGGTGCCGGGCACCACCAGCAGGGGATCCCTTTCCCCTTCCCAGTCAGCAATCTGTTGCCAGAGAACCTTGAGCTGTGCTTCAGAAGGGCTGGGATCCACGCGGAGCAGCCCCCAGGGACGTTCTACCGCCTCTTGCCAGGCTTCTGCCACTGCCGCTGCTGCCGGGATTCCAGGCCAGGTGTCGGCTACCATCACTCTCATGGCTCTCCGGTCTCGGCTTCCCAGAGGTTCAGAAACTCGGGTTGCACCTCGAAGCCAAACACTAAGGCCATGTCCCGCAGCATCGAGACAGATCCCAGTTTCTGCTGCTTAAACCAGCGCATGAGAACAAATATCTTCTGGTAGACGAAAATCTCTAGGGCTTCAGGGTTGTAGACGATCCCTTCGCGGGGGTTGAATTGGTGGGGCACCAGCATGGCAGCGTAGCGAGCCAGCTCACCGCTGCGCCAGTCAAGAAAGTAGGGCATCCAGGGGTAAACCGTATCCCAGCGGATAAACCACAGGCGCACTTCCGGGATCTCCGAGAGCTCGCGCGGATCGTCGGGGCTGCGCGGCCAATCAATGGAACATTGCACCTGCTGAGCGGAGCGAACGGGATCCGCCATCAAGGTTTTCACCAACTCATGGCCCGGCGTTAAATCCAGGGTTTGAATGGCTTTGGCGGGCAGGTAGAAGGTAATCGGCACGACGACAAGCAATCGCTTTAACCCAGTCTCGATCCAGGCGAGGGCTTCCGCAAGGGAGAAACCCTATCCGCGGATACCATCAACCCATTGCAGCTTATCTCAGCTCTGGGCTATTCACCCCTGCCAGCGGGATCCCTAGCTGGGTGAGATCAAGAACAAAGCCAGCCGCAACCAAAAGCACTTGCTCCGCCAGCGGGGCCAGCTTTTGGGTGAGCTCTCCCATCCGATCCCGAAACCGCCGCCCCAGCGGATAGGCAGGTACCACCCCCCAGCCCACCTCTTCTGAGACCAGGATCACCTTTCCTCGGCAGCTGTGCAACGCTGTCAAGAAAGATTGCGCCAAGGGATCCCACTCCTCAGGGGAACACTCCAGGCCCTGCGCCACCCAGCCCCCCAGCGAATCCACCAGGGCACAACAGGGCTGCGGCAGCTTCTGCAGTTCGGAGCCCAGGTCTGGCCCGGTTTCCCAGGTTTGCCAGGTGGGAGGACGCCGTTGCCGGTGCTGCTGAACCCGTTCCGCCCACTCCGGGTCGGCCTCAGGATCTGGCTTGGGGCCGGTGGCCAGGTAGATGACCGGCAGGGCAGAAGCCGCGGCTAGGTTCTCCGCCAGCCGACTCTTGCCACAGCGGGCAGGGCCACAGATAAGTACAATCGACATTAGGCATTGGGATGGAAGTCAATCGTTAGATTAGCTCAGTATTGGGTAGTCTCTACTGCCTCCAGCTTGATTCGAAATGTAAGACTTGAAGACTCCTGCGCGGAGTTGGGGCACACTCTACTTAAGGCTTACGTTTTACCTTGGCAAGCCCCAATCCAGGGAACTGAGGTTCTGTACTTATCTGTATTCAACACAGCCCACAACTAGAGGAGAGAACATACTTTGCCTATAGGGGCTTAGAACCGTTTCCCTTGATTAATATTGGCTCTCTAAGCTATGGATATGAGTTCTTCGTTCATGGGATGGGAGAACCTTCGCAGGTAAAGATTGGCCGCTGTAGCTCAATTGCACAAGGGATACATTTTTTTGCAGGCTACGAGCACCACACTGACTGGGCTACTACCTATCCTTTCACTCACCTACCTGAGTCATGGAGTGAGCTGCGTGCTCTGGAAGGTCACCCTCTGACCCGAGGAGACATTCTAGTTGGACACGACGTTTGGATCGGCCATGGCGCTATGATTCGCTCAGGAGTGACGATTGGAAACGGAGCAGTTGTTGGGATGGCTGCAGTAGTGACAAGGGATGTCCCGCCCTAGGCAATTGTTGCCGGTGTGCCCGCCAAAGTAGTTCGCTACCGCTTCTCACCCGAGGTAATCGAACAGCTCAGCCAGCTTGCCTGGTGGGATTGGCCTCTTGAAGCAATACGTCAAGCAGCACCTCTTCTTTGTCGACCCCTGGATCAAGAAACTCTGGCAGCACTAGCTGAGTTTAAGCAAAAGCTTCTAGCTCCGTAAGGTTGGAGTTAGGATGAGGATCGATTCAACTAGGGGTAGGTTGACAAGTCCCGATTCAGAATGCAGACATGATGGATCTTAAACCGGCATCTTCCCCTGCCCAAAATACTTCTTCAGCCACCTCGCAAGCCTCTCCGCCCCTTTGGCTAAGCCTGGCGCTGGGGATCACCACCGCTCCTGTTTTGTTAGGACTGATCTTGGCGGATCGCGCTGCCAAGTGGCTGGGATCCCTGAGCTGGGAAGATCCAGGCTGGTGGTTGGGGGAACGGCTGCCCAACCTCGATAGCGCCGCTCTCCGCGCCCAGCAGCAAGAACACCAAGATTCTGGGCCAGCGGAGCATCCCTAGCTCCTCGTCGCTTTCGTATCATGGGTAGAGCAAGTCCGTCGCAGGAGTGAGCATCCTTTGCGGAGATCGGTCAGGCCAGCGCAAGAGTTCACCTCCACATTCTTGGGAGCGCTGTTTTGGCTGAGCGCATTTTTCTTGACAGCTGTGTTGAGTGCCTGTTTGGGCTACCTCTTCGGCCAGCGCGCCCTGTCGGGGGTCTCCTCTCCTGTTACCGAAGCTGGCAATGCTTCCTCCTCCCGTGGCGTTCGCGATCCCCGCACTGTGCCCCTGTTGAACGAGGCCGAGGTGATTGCAGCAGCGGAAGCAAGCCTGGGGGGGGGGGGGGGGGGGGGGGGGGGGGGGGGGGGGGGGGGGGGGGGGGGG
>NZ_JANSJA010000179.1:0-775 GCF_047462335.1 Synechococcus sp. H60.1 | reverse complement strand
ACCTGGGAAGATACCGGACGCCACAAGGGGTCTGCCCTCGGCCCCAACATCAGCGACATGACCATCCAGGTGCAGCAGCTCAACCCCCTGACGGGTCGCCGCGAGCTGAGCCTGATGCCGGTGATCCGCTACCCCAACTTTGCCGATCTCTCTGCCGACCTGCCCCTCGACAGCCTGAAGGTGCTGGTGGGCAACGAAAAAGGAAAACCCCTGCGCGCGGTGTCGCTGCGGGAGCTGCTGGGGAACCTGCGCCGCTACTTGCACAACCCCCGCTCTTGGGCCGGCAACCGCAACTCGCTGCTGGCCCCACGGGATAGCTATGTGCTGGTGAGCGCCCAGGCCGCCTTTTTGCCCATCCCTGCCGGGGGATCCGCCCAATTCAACCCGGTGCTGTTCAACTATCAGTCTTATCCGGGCAACCCAGCCGTGCTGGCGATCTTGTCCACCCGCGAGGGCACCAGCATTACAGTGATCGAGAACCGCCCGGAGGAGGGATGGGGGAAGATCTGGGGCCAGCGCCTTTTCTTCAACCAAAACGGTGAACGGGCCAGCCTTACTGGGCAGCGCCTCAGCGATTTCCAAGCCCAGCAAGGCGCCAACCCAACCCCCAGGGATCCCGACTCGGCGGAAGTTCCGGAAGAAGCCCTGAACCTGGTAATGCTGATCCAGGTGCCCCTCAAGCAGCAGCAGCCGCTACGAAGGGAAGTTGAGGAGGTCAGTTACAGCCTGTTAAAGAACCAAGGGGTACAGTAGCAACACTTAGCAAACCAACTCC
>NZ_JANSJA010000178.1:0-7458 GCF_047462335.1 Synechococcus sp. H60.1 | reverse complement strand
CAGTTTAATGCTTGTGCAAAAGCATCCAGAGTCGCATCCAGCTTGGCGGCTTGCGACGCAGATACCTTGAGCTTGCAGGAGATAGTTAAAACTTGGGTCATGTTGCAACTATACGTTATCCGCATTCCTCCCGGCCCTGGCCCTACGGGTACAGGACGGGGCTCCTGCGGTTTCTAGCTGAAGATGTTATAAATGATCGAATGATTGAGATGCGAGCGCTTTGATGACTGTAAGCCCCCGCTTGTCAGCGAGGAGAGCGTCTCGTCTGTGGATTCTTGCTGCTGGCTTGGCGGGGAGGGGTAGTGGATGGTTAACCAGCGGATGCGAGGCCGTTCCTCTCCTGCCTCTGGGATCCTCCCCTTTGGCTCCTTGATGGTGCTGAGTGTTTCCGTTGGGGCCTTGGCGGCCTTGGGCTGGCAGTTGTGGCAGCTCCTTGCCCCAATGTTGGCTCCCCCTGCTCCACCCCAATTTCAGCGGGCGGTGCGCCCGGCTCCCTTGCCCAGCCCGACAAGTTTGCCTTCTCCCCCCTTTGTTCGCATCAGTGGGACAGAGTCCTTGCCGGCGGCGGGCACCATCGACCCTGAGACCTTTCCTCCCGGCAGCCGCGGGCGGGTGATTGAGCCGATTGGCCTGGCCATTCGCAGCCAGCCTTCTGCTGATGGAGCCTACCAAGGGGGAATTGTGGCGGGGGAAACGGTGACGGTGCTGGAGTACAGCGCCGATGGCCGCTGGCAACGGGTGCGGCGGGAGTTGAACGGTCAAGAGGGCTGGGTGCGGGCGGGCAATTTGGGCCCTGTGGAAGGGGCGACAGAGGTTGCTTCAGCCACAACTTCTGCAACTTCTACAGTCGAATCCACGCCTGACCCTACTCCTTTGCCGACTCGGCTTTCGGCAGCAACAAACATTGCCCCCGGCTCACAGGGGCGGGTGATCGAGCCAATTGGTTTGGCGCTGCGAGCCACTCCCGACCGGGAAGGGGCCTACATTGGTGGTGTGCCCATGAACGAGGTGGTGACGGTGTTGGAGTACAGCGCCGATGGCCGGTGGCAGCGCATCCGGCGGCAGAATGGGCAAGAGGGCTGGGTGCGGGCTGGAAACCTGGCGCAGGAGTAGCAAGATGCCCCAGCGGGGGATTGTGGTGCCCCGAAAGTTTGTGTTTGGCTAGGTCAGTAGCGCTAGCCGAACTCTAGGTGAAGCAACTCTTCTCTCCCTTGTGGGTCATTTCCTTCAGGGATCCCTTGGCCAAAGGGGTAGTTTTTGCTCTGGTGGCCCTGGGGCTGGCCTCTGGGATAACCGCTTGTCGCCCGGCGGCAAAACGGGAGGGGATCAGGGAGCCGCAGGCGATCTCTGCCTCGGCCAAAGGCACGCTGGAGCTATGGGCCAACGGCGAAGCATTCGTGCGGGAGGGGCTGGTCTCCAAGGACGGCTGGGCACTGCAGTTTGAGCATGTGTACGTGACGCTGGCAGATGTCACGGCCTACCAGACAGATCCCCCTTTTGATCCGCAAGGGGAGGAGGAGCTGCGGGCCAAGGCCCTGGTCAGCCTGACAGGCCCTCTCACGGTGGATTTGGTGCCAGCGGCGGGGGCAGAACGGGTTCTGCTGGGATCCCTGGAAGCTCCCCCTGGCCACTACAACGCCTTGGCTTGGCGCCTGGTGCCGGCAGCAGAGGGGCCGGCCAAGGGCTACTCCCTCTGGATCGAGGGCAAAGCCCGGCCAGCAAAAGGGGAGGGAGAGGGGATCCCCTTTGTGCTCAAGTTCAGCCCCGAGCTGGCCTTTGTCTGCGGCGAGTATGTGGGGGAAGCGCGCAAGGGCTTTGTCCAGGCGGGCCAGGTGGCGGATCTGGAAGCGACTTTCCACTTTGACCATCTGTTTGGGGATGGCAGCCTACCGCCGGAAGATGACCTCAATCGGGTGGCGCTGGGGTTTGCCCCCCTGGTGAAGCTGGATCCCCTCTCTCTGGAGCAGCGGCTAAAGGGGGGATCCGACCCTCTGGTCTGGGATGACCTGCAGGAAAGTGGGACGGCGTCCAAAACCCTCTTGGAGATCCTGCAGAACTTGGGCCACGTGGGGGAGGGCCACTGCCGCGCGTCCTCTGACCGCCTCGACAGGACGGGATCTTGACCTTAGGTCTTTGCCCTCAAGCTTGGGTGGCTTTTGCAGTCGAGAGATTGTCCTCTACTTTTGCCGACCGATGCACTTAGTCTGGCCAAAGCGCCTCCCTTTCTACACTTACTGGCAACTGAGCTGGCTGGCCTGCGGCCTGCTCTTGTCTACTCCGGCTTGGGCTCATGGGGTGGAGGCCTCTTGGCGGGCCGTTCCCACTTTCGAGATCCAAGCCCGCTACGATTCCGGCGAGCCGCTGCGTTCTGCCCGCGTCACGGTGTTTGCACCCACCGATCCCACCACCCCTTGGCAGGAAGGGCAAACGGATGAGCAGGGGCGATTTCTGCTGCAGCCGGATCCTGAGCTCAAGGGGCTGTGGCAGGTGCGCATTCGCCAGGCCGGCCACGGCGTGGTGGTGAATGTGCCGGTGGGCGAAGCGGCTATGCAGGCAGAAGGGATCCCCAGCGGCTCCTCCTTTGGCCCTCTGCAGCGGGGGGTTATGGCTGCCTGCATCCTCTGGGGGTGCTTGGGTACGGCCCTGTTTTTCTCCCGGCCCCGTCCCTCCCAAGGCCCAGAACTGCCCGACTCCCCAGGAGGTGCTGCCGCTTTGAGCCAGGACTAGCCATGCACATCAGCGAGGGCCTTCTGCCAGCACCGCTTTGGCTGGGGGGGTATGGCATCACTGCCCTGCTGACGGGTTGGAGCCTACACCTCCTCCAGCGCTTGGAAAAGGATCCCCGCCGCCAACTCCCCAAAGCGGCGCTGCTGACCGCCGCCTTTTTTGTTGCCTCCTCCCTTCACCTGCCTTTTCCTCCGGCCAGCCTGCACCTGCTGCTCAATGGCTTGCTGGGCGTGCTGTTGGGGGTCTTGGCCTACCCGGCAATTGTGGTGGGCCTGTTTTTCCAGGCGGTGGCTTTTGGCCACGGGGGGCTGACCACGCTGGGGATCAACGCCGCCATTATGGGGATCCCGGCGCTCTTGGCAGGGGGGATCTTTCGGGCAGGCCGGCGGCCAATGGGAGCTGGGTTGGCGGCCTTCTGGGCGGGAGCGGCGGGGGTGGGGCTGGCGGCGCTGCTCTTCTATGGGGTGGTCATGGCTGCTCTCCTAGGCGAGGGGGCGGTCTCCACCCAAGCAGAGCGCTTGGCCTTGGGCAGCTTGGTGATGGCCCACCTCCCTCTGGCAGCGGTGGAGGGGCTGTTTACCCATTGGGTGGTGCGGTTTTTGCAGCGGGTGCAACCGGATCTGTTGGGAGAAGATGCCAAAAGATAGGGCCGAGGTCGTCATCTCCCCGGAGCTCAGGGGAAGGCAGTTCTCCCCACCCGCTCCCCTCCCTCCCTCCCCCGCTTGGCTGCGCCGCTGGCGGCCTTTGCCCAAGCTGGTGGGCCTAGGAGCCCTGATGGCAGCTTGCGCCCAGGTGCAGCGCTTAACCTTACTGCCCCTAGTCTGGGTGCTGGTGGCTCTTCTCTGGGCGCTCTCCGGGTTGCCCCTGCGCCAAGGGCTAAGACGGCTGGCTGCTCCAGGCGCTTTGCTCATCGCCTTCGTTGCCCTTCTACCCCTAGTTGTGGGAGATACCATCCTCTGGCGCTGGGGATCCCTAGCTTTGCGCTGGGAGGGGCTGGAGAGGGCGCTCTGCCTTGGCGGGCGCAGCCTGGCCCTATTGGCGCTGGCAACGCTGCTGGTGGAGACCACCCCTCTGCCAGCCCTGCTGGCAGCTCTGCGGGCTGTAGGGATCCCCGACCTCCTGCTGGAACTGGCCTGGTTGACGCAGCGCTATTTGCAGGAGATAGGCGCCCAGTGGCAGCAGATGCAACGAGCAGCCCGCTTGAGGGGCTGGCAACCACGGGGATCCCTGTGGCGCCCGGGCCCGGCCTTGCGCCAAGACCTGCCCTTCCTGGCTGCTGCCGTAGGCACTCTCCTAGTGCGCAGCTACGAGCGCTCTGAGCGCGTCTATCAGGCCCTGCGCCTGCGGGGCTACGGAAAAGCGCCCTTGCTCCCAGAAGAGAGGGCAGGGGATCCCTGCAGTTGGGCGGCCAGCGGTCTGGCAGTGGCTGTAGCTCTTGGCTTGGTGTGGGTTCAACTTGGGGGGTAGGCCGATTGAGCTGGTGGGCAGACGATCCTCCTCCCCGCCTTCAGAAGCGAAGCCCAACTAGAACTAGAATAAGAGAGCTTTAATTTCTGGTGTCGCCATTTTCTCGGCCTCTCCTGTGGCTATGAACCGGTTGGAGACCGCTTTGCCTACACCCTCTCGCGGCCCTGTCGCTCCTCCAAAGGAAGCACCGGCCGTTGCCGTTGTGCACCTGGGCTGTGAGAAAAACCGGGTGGACACAGAACACATGATGGGTCTGCTGGCCCAGGCGGGCTACCGGGTGGAAGGGGATGAAGACAGCGCCGACTACGTTATCGTCAACACCTGCAGCTTCATCGAGGCGGCGCGGCGGGAGTCGGTCAGCACCCTGATGGAGCTGGCGGTACAGGGCAAGAAGATCATCATCGCCGGCTGCTTGGCGCAACACTTCCAAGAGGAGCTGCTGCGGGAGATCCCCGAGGCAGTGGCCATTGTGGGCACTAGCGACTACCACCAAGTTGTCCAGGTGATTGAGCGGGTGGAGCGGGGAGAGCGGGTTAACGCCGTTACCTCCAGCTTGGACTACATTGCCGATGAGACCGTCCCCCGCTATCGCACCACCCACGCGCCGGTGGCCTACCTGCGGGTAGCTGAAGGGTGTGACTATCGCTGCTCTTTCTGCATCATCCCCCACCTGCGGGGCAAGCAACGCTCCCGCTCCATCGAGTCTATCCTGCGGGAAGCAGAACAGCTGGCTGCAGAAGGGGTGCAGGAGCTCATCCTCATTTCCCAGATCACCACCAACTACGGGATCGACCTGTACGGGGAGCCACGGCTGGCCGAGCTCATCCGCGCTCTAGGCCAGGTTCCCATTCCCTGGATCCGCATGCTCTACGCCTACCCCACGGGCATCACCCCAGCCGTGGTGGAGGCCATTGAAGAGACGCCCAATTTCTTGCCCTATCTGGATCTGCCGCTGCAGCACAGCCATCCCGAGATCCTCAAGGCCATGAACCGCCCCTGGCAGGGCCAGGTCAACGACCGGGTCATCGAGCGGCTGCGCCAGGCGCTGCCCAACGCTGTGCTGCGCACCAGCTTTATTGTGGGCTTTCCCGGCGAGACGGAGGAGCACTTCCAGCATCTGTTGGACTTTGTGCAGCGCCACCAATTTGACCATGTGGGGGTGTTTACTTTTTCTCCTGAGGAAGGTACCCCTGCCTACCACCTCCCCCACCCAGTGCCTGAGCGCGTCAAAAAAGAGCGCCGCGCCCGCCTAATGCAACTGCAGCAAGGGATCGCCTTCCGCCGCAACCGCGAGCAGGTGGGCCGGGTGGTGCCTGTGCTCCTGGAGCAGGAAAACCCCCGCACCGGCGAGTGGATTGGCCGCTCCCCCCGCTTTGCCCCTGAGGTGGACGGGGTGGTGTACGTGCGCGGGCCGGGATCCCTGGGATCCCTGGTGCCGGTGCAGATTACGCGGGCCGAGCCCTACGATCTCTTTGGCCAGGTGGTGGAGGCACCGCCAGGCTTTAGCTGGAGCGGACGGTAAGATAATCTGGTTGGAGTATGGCCAGTGCAGATGAGCTAAAACAGGCGGCGGCCCAGGCGGCAGCTCAAAAGGTCCAGTCGGGCATGGTGGTGGGCCTGGGCACGGGATCCACAGCCGCTTTTGCCGTGAGTGCCCTGGCGGAGCGGATGCAAAAGGAGGGGCTGCAGTTTATCGGGGTGCCCACCTCAGAGCGCACAGCGGAACAAGCCCGCTCGCTAGGGATCCCGCTGGCCACGCTGGAGGAGCACCCGCGCCTAGATTTGGCCATTGACGGCGCCGATGAAATTGAAGTGGGATCCCTCAACCTAATCAAAGGAGCGGGGGGAGCTCTGCTGCGGGAAAAATTGGTGGAGGCCAGCGCTGCCGAGCTCATCATTATTGCCGATGCCTCCAAGAAGGTGCCGCATCTGGGCACGCGCTTTCCGGTACCGGTGGAGGTGGTGCGCTTTGGCTGGAAGACGACCCTAGCGCGGGTGGAGGCCCTGGGCTGTCAGGCGGTGCTGCGGCGCAATGCCGACGGGGATCCCTACCTCACCGACGAGCAGCACTACATCCTCGACTGCCAGTTTGGCCCCATCGCCGATCCAGCCAAGCTGGCTGAGCAACTCAAGGGAACGGTGGGGGTGGTGGAGCACGGCCTGTTTATCGGCATGGCCACGGAGGCCATTATTGCTAGCCCTGAAGGGATCGAGACGCTGCGGCGGAGCTAAGGGCCAACTCGGCTGCCAGCAGGATGGCCTGCTTGAGGCTCTCGGCCCGGGCCACCCCTTGCCCGGCTATGGCAAAGGCGGTGCCGTGGTCGGGGGAGGTGCGGATAAAGGGCAGCCCCAGGGTCAGGTTGACGGCCCGGTCAAACGCCAGCAGTTTTACAGGGATCAGGCCTTGGTCGTGGTAGAGGGCCAGGTAGGCGTCGGCCACGGCGGGGGATCCTTGGCCATACCAAGCCTGGGCGGGAGCCAGCCACATGGTATCGGGGGGGAGGGGCCCCCAGATTTTGGCGTGGGGATAACTACCTAGCAGCTCCGCCAGCCACTCCTGCTCCTCTGAGCCCAGTTGCCCCTGTTCGCCGGCATGGGGGTTGAGGCCAGCCACGGCAATGACGGGATCGGCAATTGCAAAGAGCTGGCGCAGGGATCCCGCCAGCAGGTCCAGCTTTGTGCGCACCAGTTCGGGGGTAAGGGTGAGGGGCACCTGGCGCAAGGGAATATGGGTGGTGGCCAGCAGAACTCGGAGCTGCCAGCCGCTGTGGGGGGAACGGGCCACAAACAGCATGCCGTAGCGCTCGCGCCCGCTGAGCTGGGCCAGGACTTCGGTCTGACCGGGAAAGGGGTAGCCCGCCTGGTGCCAGAGGTATTTGGCGATGGGGGCGGTCACGATCCCCTGGAACTGCCCCCGCAGCGCTTCTTCAATAGCTGCTTTCAGGTAGCCAAAGCTGGCTGCCCCGCTCTGGGCATCCCCCCGACCCACGCGCGAGGGCTCTAGGTGGAAGCCGCTGGGGCACTCCAGGACTGGGATCCCTGCCGGGTCGGCTAAGGGATCCGTTACCCCTTTTGCTTTCAAGAGGCGGTGGGTAGCCTGCAAAACCTGCCGCTCGCCTACTACGGTTATCTGGGCGCAGGCCTGCACTTGGGGATCCGCCAGGGCCTTGAGCACAATTTCCGGCCCAATCCCCGCCGGATCTCCCAACGTCAGAGCCAGCTTTGGCAGCACTGAGCTCATTGGATCCTCCCAAAGGGGGAACC
>NZ_JANSJA010000177.1:27690-30558 GCF_047462335.1 Synechococcus sp. H60.1 | reverse complement strand
TTGAAAAACTTCCAACCGCTGGCCACCAGGATGGAACCTTGGAGACATCAGCGAGGCTCCTTGTATAGCTTGTTACTCCGAGTGGCAGTGAGATGAGTGATCTTCAGGCCTGCTCGAGAGTCCCCGCGGGGGGAGCGCAAGAAGATTGCTAAGCGATAGTTATTCGCTGTCAAATTTTTGTCCAAATCCTTTACGTTGACAGTCGCAGATCGGGGATCGCTGTAACGTATGGATATGAACTTAGGTTAACTAGCGGCCCGTTTCCCCAGAACTGAAGCTCCGAGGGCGGGCAAGGAGTAGGGTCTCATGCTGCCGAGTGGCTCCCAAAATCCCCCTGAGCCGGCGGCCCAATCAGGGCAAGGGGATCCGGCTCCCTTTCTAACCGATGCTAGCTCTCCGCCTCCGCGAGCTACCACCACCGTCCCCTACGTGGTGTTGCACGGTCATTTCTACCAGCCGCCGCGGGAGGATCCCTGGTTGAACCGCGTTGAACGTCAGCCCAGCGCCAGCCCCTTCCACGACTGGAATGAGCGCATTTTAGCGGAGTGTTATCGTCCCAACGCCTTTGCCCGCATCCTGGACGATCAGGGGCGGGTGGTGCGCATTGTCAATAACTACGAATTCTTGAGTTTTAACTTTGGCCCCACTCTCCTCTCCTGGTTGGAGGAGCACGACGTTGAAGTGTACCAACGCATCTTGACTGCCGACCGCCTCAGCGCCGAGCGGCTGGAGGGACATGGCAATGCCATTGCCCAGGTCTACAACCACGTCATCCTGCCCCTGGCCAACGAGCGGGACAAGTACACCCAGATCCGCTGGGGGATCGCCGATTTCCAGCATCGCTTTGGCCGCTTCCCCGAAGGCATGTGGCTGGCGGAAACTGCCATCGATGCAGCAACAGTTGCAGCCTTAGTCGACTGCGGGATCCGTTTCGTCATCCTCGCCCCCAGCCAGGCGCAGCGCATTCGTCCTTTGGGTCAAACGGAATGGATCGATGTCAGCCAGGGCCAGATCGATCCCAGCCGGCCCTACCGCTGCTTTACCCCGGATCGCAGCGGCTACCTGGACATTTTCTTTTTTGACGGCCCTATCTCCCGGGATCTCGGCTTTGGCGATATTGTCTACAGCACCCAGTCGCTGGCAGAGCAGCTCCGGCTGGCCATCCGCCCTGACAGAGAAGGGGAACCCTATCTGATTAACTGTGCTACCGATGGCGAGACCTTTGGCCACCACAAGCGCGGCGTGGAGCGCACGCTGGCCTATGCCTTTTGCGAAGAGTTTCCCCGGCGGGGCTGGCAGGTGGGCAACTACGGCCACTTCCTCAGCTACCATCCCCCCACTTGGGAGGTGCAACTCAAGCCAGTTACGGCCTGGAGCTGCGCCCACGGGGTGGGACGGTGGTCGCGCGACTGCGGCTGTGGGGCAGTTCCAGGCTGGCACCAGCGCTGGCGGCAACCGCTGCGGGAGGCCCTCAACTGGCTGCGGGATCAGTTGGCGGAGATCTACGAGACGGAGGCCAAAGCCTACCTGCGGGATCCCTGGCTGGCCCGGGATCGCTACATCGAGGTGATCTTGGATCGGGAGCGCTGCGAGGCGTTTTTGCAGGAGCACCAGAGCCACCGCCTCAGTGCCGAAGACCGGGTGCAGGTGCTGCGCCTGTTGGAGATGCAGCGCTACAGCCAACTGATGTTCACCAGTTGCGGCTGGTTCTTTGAAGAGATCTCTCGCCCTGAGGGGGTGCAAATCCTGCGCTACGCGGCGCGGGCCATCGAGCTGGCGGCAGCAGTGGCGGATGTGGATCTGGAAGAAGAATTTCTGCGCCGCTTGAGCAAAGCCCCCAGCAACCTCGAGCTCTACAAAGATGGCCGAGGCGTTTACCAGGCGCTGGTGCGCCCCTGCCTAGTTAGCCCGCAGCGGCTGGTGGCTCAGCACGCCATGCTTTCCCTGTTCAACAGCATGCCCCGAGCTCCCGGATATATGCTGGAGCCAGTGGATCAGGAGCGCCTGGCTATAGGGGGATCCACCCTGCTGGTTGGACGAGTGAAGCTCTCTTTTCCCACCACCTTTGAGGAGCATGACCTCATCTACGCTCTCCTCCATCTGGGCGGCTGGGACTTTCAATGTGGCGTCAAGCCGTTTACGGGGCGGCGCAGCTATGAGCAGTTGAAAGCCCGCCTGCTGTCTGGAGCCCACAGCCGCATCCAGGTGATCCTGACCCTGCAGGAGCTGTTTGGCCCGGAAACCTTTGACCTCAACGCTTTGACGGAGGAAGACCGGCAGCAGATGCTGCGCTGGTTAACCCAGGATACCCTGGATCGCCTAGCCCAGCTCTACCGCCAAACCTACCTGGAAAACTACGGGGTTTTGATGGCTTTTCGGGCCGATGGCCTGCCACTCCCGGAAGAGCTGTTGGCTGCCGCGCAGATCACCCTCAACCAGCGCCTGTTGAGCAGCTTGCGGGCGATGGAAGTGGAAGAGGGCAAGCGGGATCACCTGCTGGAGTTGCGGGCCATTGCCCGCGAGGCGGAGCAGTTGGGGTGCCAGTTGCGGCGGGAAGAGGCGGCCCGGGTTTTGGATCGGCTCTTGCAGCGGGGGATGTGGCAGTTGGCCCAGGCAGCCGACTCGGAAACTCTCAGCGAACAGCTCCACAACCTAGAAGAGTGGCTGCGCCTAGCTGCCGATCTCAACCTGCCTATCCGCCTGGATCGCCTCCAAGAGCTCTACCTACTGCGGCTAGAGCGGCAGCGATTAGAGGCGCTCCGCAGTGGCCCTGGGATCCCTGGCGAAGTCCTCCACCGCTTGCTGCGGCTGGGGCAACAACTTCGCATCAATGGTGCTGCCTGTCTCCAGCACCTACTGCCTCCAGCA
>NZ_JANSJA010000177.1:0-27590 GCF_047462335.1 Synechococcus sp. H60.1 | reverse complement strand
CTCCAGCACCTACTGCCTCCAGCAACTGCTGAGGGCTAACCCCCATCGGGATGACAGGATTCGAACCTGCGACCCCTTCGTCCCGAACGAAGTGCGCTACCAAGCTGCGCTACATCCCGAGGTCAATCCAAAGCTTTGTAAGTATAGCATGCCATGCATGCTGTCTTCCCGCGGGTGGGAGCAGGGATCCCCGGCCAAGCGGGAGTCGTTCTGCGCTAAGCTATGGAGATCCACCGTTGCCCTACCGGAGTATGAGTCAGACCAAGGGTTTCAGCCAATCCAAGCCAGAGAAAAAACCGGCCAAGGCCAACACGGCTAAGCGCAAGGAAGCCGCCAAACGCTACGATGAGCTGAAAGCCAAGGGGATGCCGGAGTTCGCCATTTTTGCCCGGCGCCGCCAAGCTGAGCCCGGCAAACCCAACCCCTGGCTACCCGTGGGATCCCTGGCGGTCAGTCGCTCCAGCGCCATCCATCAGGCCATCTTCCAAAACGAGGAAGAGCTCAAAAAAGCAGCCGTCCGCCTCTTTCCCCGTCTTAGCAAAGTCAAAGACGAGCTGGAGTTTGGCTTTCGCCTTAAGGACAAAGAGTTTCAAGATGAGCCCATTCAGGTGGCAGTCCGGCCCCAGCCTTCGCCCCTTCAGAGCTGGATAGACAGGGTGCGCAGGTGGCTGGGCCTGGGCAAAAGAACTACCCAAGCCTCCAAGAAAGGCTAAGCCGTGGCAAAGGCTTTGGGTAGCCAGCTCAAAATCAAGGGGTTGACGATCTCTGGGCGCTCGTCATGGGGACAATGGCCCGTCTCGGGAAGAGGGAAAAATTGGTAGTCGATCCCCTGCACATGGTTTTGAAAGCCGCGGCCCCGTTCAATAGGTGTCCAGGGATCCCGTTCGCCCCAGATCACCAGCAGCGGGCAGCGCACCTGGGGCAGCAGCGCTTCGGGGGTGGGGCCAGGGGGAGCGGTGAGAATGGCCGCAAACACTTGCTGCGCTCCCACATCACAGGAAGGGGCGTAGAGGATCTCCACCAGCTCATCAGTGATGGCCGCAGGGTTGCAGTACACCTGTTCTAAGGTGGCGCGGATCCGCTGCCGCTGCCGCACCCAATTGAACAGCAGTGGCCCCGTGACTGGCGAGGCCACCACAGCAGTGAAGGTGGCCATGAAAACGCGGGCCATCGGGCTGAGCTCGTGGGAGCGATGGTTCAGGCCGCCGGCACAGTTAAGCAGCACTGCCCCTGCAGTCAGTTGTGGGTGCTGGGCGGCCATGAGCAGGCTAAGTAGGGCGCCGATGGAATTGCCAATAAACACTGCCGGCTGCCGCACGTGCTGCTGCCAAAAATCTGCTAGCAGCTCGGCCCACAGTTCTAGGCTGTAGGCAAGAACTGGCTTGGCCGAGCCGCCAAACCCCAGCAAATCCAGGGCATAAACCCGGTATCCCGCCGCCGCTAGCACAGGGATGTTGTGCCGCCAGTGGCCAATGGAGGCCCCAAAGCCATGCACCAAAATCAGTGGGGAGCCAGATCCCTGGACGACGTAGCGAATGGCGTGACCCCGCCAGCTCCAGGTTTGGGGAGCAAAAGGGGCAATGGAATCGGCTGCCAAACTAGCAGGAGGAGCAGTGAACACAGCCAGAAAAATGTGGGTCCCTACCTCCTCATCCTAGCGCGACTCTGAGTGTCCTTCTCTGCGGGCCATCGCCCCCAATCCCTTTCTCCGAGGAGATCTGGCTTCTCGGCAAGACTCTCAGGTAACCACATCCGGCTGCTGCCGACCGGTGCGAGCGCGGATCTGGGCGAAGTGATCCGCCAGTTGGATTAGCTCGGCTAGGGCCACCTGGGGATCCAGGCCATGCCGGCTGGGATCCGGCTCAAATCGCTCCAAGTACACCCGCAGAGTGGCCCCGTGGGTGCCGGTGCCGGAAAGGCGGTAAACGATGCGGGAGCCATCCTCAAAGCCAATGCGGATCCCTTGGTTGTGGCTGGTGCTGCCGTCCACCGGATCCGTGTAGCTGAAGTCATCGGCATAGGCCACCGTCTGGGAGCCAAAGTGCTGCCCCACCCAGCTTGTCACGGAGCGCCGCAAGTGCTCCATCAGCTCCTCGGCCACCTCCACCGGCAGCCCCTCGTAGTCGTGGCGGGAGTAGAAGGTACGCCCGTAGGTGCGCCAGTGCTCTTCCACAATCTGCCGCACCGACTGGCGTCGCACAGCAAGGATGTTCAGCCAAAAGAGGACAGCCCAGAGGCCATCTTTTTCGCGGATATGGTTGGAGCCGGTGCCGAAGCTCTCCTCGCCGCAGAGGGTCACTTTGCCGGCATCCAGGAGGTTGCCGAAAAATTTCCAGCCGGTAGGAGTCTCATAGCAGGGGATCCCCAGCTTGGCTGCCACCCGGTCTGCCGCCTGGCTGGTGGGCATGGAGCGGGCGATCCCGGCCAGTCCCTCCCGGTAGCCGGGCACTCGCTGGGCGTTGGCCGCCAGCACGGCCAAACTGTCGCTGGGAGTTACGTAGAACTGGCGGCCCAGGATCATATTGCGATCCCCATCGCCATCGGAGGCGGCGCCGAAATCCGGGCCGTCCTCCCGAAACAGCAGCTCCACCAGGGCGCGGGCATGCACCAAGTTGGGATCCGGGTGGCTGCCGCCAAAGTCCGGCAGGGGCTGGCCGTTGAGGACGCTGCCCGGCGCTGCCCCCAGGCACTCTTCCAGGATGGTGCGGGCATAGGGGCCGGTGACGGCGTGCATGGCGTCGAAGGCGATACGGATCCCAGAGGCCAGGTAATCGCGGATGGCGTCAAAATCAAACAGGCGCTGCATCAGGCCCAGATAGTCGGCCACTGGGTCGATGACGGAAAGCGTCAGGGATCCCAGCCGCTGCTCTCCCAAGCGGTCTAGATCCACATCTGGGGCTTCCAGGATGCGGTACTCCCGAATCTGCTGGGTGCGGGCGTAGATGGCCTCGGTCACCTTCTCCGGGGCAGGGCCGCCGTTGCCGATGTTGTACTTGATGCCAAAGTCTCCCTGGGGGCCGCCGGGGTTGTGGCTGGCCGAGAGGATAATGCCGCCGTAGGCCCCGTATTTGCGGATAAGGTGGGAGACTGCCGGCGTGGAGAGGATCCCGCCCTGGCCCAGCAGCACCCGCCCGATGCCGTTGGCTGCTGCCATCTTGAGCAGGATCTGGATGGCTTCCCGGTTGTAGTAGCGCCCGTCTCCGCCCACCACCAGGGTTTGGCCAGCGGATCCCTCGAGGACGTCAAAGATGGACTGGACAAAGTTCTCCAGGTAGTGGGGCTGCTGGAACACCTGCACCGGCTTGCGCAGGCCGGAGGTGCCCGGCTTTTGGTCAGGAAAAGGGATGGTGGCCACGGTGCGGAGGGTCATAAGCTGCCGAAACTCTGCTTGCCCCTCTACTATCTCATCCCCAGCCCTGCTCTTCTGCCCGCTCTTGGGGATTGGTTGTCGCCTCTTGCTGTAGCTTGCTGCCTCAGGATCCCTTGCCGCCAGGCTCAGGGCAGGACTTTGAGCGCCTGGCCGGCGCTGCGGCCATAGCGGCTGGGATCGTACATCTCCTGGACAAGGGCAGGGGCCACCTGGAACTGGCCGGGGATCTCCGGGCGGAAGAGGTAGACGAACTCGTGGCGGCCCTGCCTGAGCTCGGTGCTGAAGAAGGCCACGCGGTCGTCGCGGTTTTCTTGATGGGTCCAAAACCAGTCCCACCAGTAGTCGGGGGCCGAGCCGGTGAGCAGCCGCGGATCCTGGGAGGTGATCTCGGCGCCGCTGGGCAAGGGATCCTCGATCACCACATAGTGGCTATCCCGCTCAGCTTCCACCGTCAACCGGGCCAGGAGCACCTCGCCGGCGCGCACCGCCTCGCCGGGGCGCAGGAGCTGTTCTCGGTAGCGGATCTCTCCGTTGGCTTGGGGTTGGGGCTGTAGGCGGAAGTAGCTGCGGCTAATGGCAAAGCCTTGGCTTTGAGAGGGCAGAGGGTTGGGAACAAAAGCTTCTCCCCTCAAGCTGTAGTAGAGGGGGCCGGTGCCGGATTTTTCTAAGCGCAGGCGGCGCAGGGTGCTCACTTCGGCGTCGTCCCAGTCCAGCACCTGGCGGGGATCCGCAGCGCCGGCCTGCCAACGTGCCAGTTCAGCTCCGCTCACCTCCTCCAACACCCGCACCTGGCCGGGGTCGGGCTGTTGCTGTTGCTGGGCTTGGTAGTAGGCCACCAGGCCCAGGAGGGCATCGGCGGTGGCTTTGGTGGTGCGCCAGCGGTTGTCCTGCCGCTGCTGGAGAAGGGCGGTGGCGATCTCGCCGGCGCGGCCATCCTGGAGGCGCACGGCCAGTTGCAAGAGGGGCCCGGCCACCTCCAGGTCGTCGTAGGTGGAGCGCTCCCCGGTCGGCGGGGCGGAGGCGGCAGGAAGAAACCAGCGCCCCTGGGGATCCCTTTGCCGCCGCTCTAGAACCTCATCCAGAGCCGCTTGGGCGGGATCCCGCTGGCCCTGTTGCAGGGCGGCCAGCCCGCGGTAGGCCAGGCCAAAGGTGGAAAGCTGCGGCGGCGGCGGCAGCTCAGCAGTCACCAGCGCCGGATCCCAGAGGGCCAGGCTGTAGGCCACAAAGGCCCGCAGATCGGGGGAGAGGGGTTGGAACTGCTGCCCAGCCAGGTACTCCAAAGCCTGCTGCACCCGCCACTCCTTGAGGGCATAGCCAGCGGCCTGGGCGAGATGATAGCCCTGCAGGATGTAGGCGGTCAGGTAGGGGTTGCTGGTGTCGTAGGCCCACCAGCCCCAGCCGCCGTCATAGTTCTGGGAGTCCTCCAGCCGCTGCAGGCCGGCTCGAACCACCCGCGGCAGCCGCTCCAGGGTGGGCGAGCGCAGGTTCAAGCCCAACTGCTTGCTGGCCTGGGCCACCGCCAAGGCGGGCAAAAAGCGGCTCAAGGTCTGCTCGGTGCAGCCGTAGGGGAACTGCACGAGATAGTCCAACGGCCCCAAAAGCTCCGCTGCCGGGCTGGCGGCCAGTTCCAGATGCAGGTGTCGGGATCCCGGCACCCAAGTGGCCGGCCAATCCAAAGGCAGCTCAAGGCTGTTCGCCTGCAGCCGCCCCGTTTGGAAGAAGCGGTGTACTGCTCCCAAGGGCTGGCTGGGGATCCGCAGTTGCAGCGCATCCTGCAGCCCCTCCCCTTGCGCCCAAACCCGCACAGGGCTATCGCCGGCCCCCAGCACCTGCAGCGGCCATTCCACCCGCTCCGCCCCTTGGGCGGGCACGGTCAGGCGTTGCCGTTGGGGGCCCTGCACTTCTAGGTTTCCGGGCACTTCCAGCCCCACTTCCACTGCTTGGGCTTGACCGGTGCGGTTTTGCACGATGGCCGCTAAGGTGAGCCGATCCCCCACCCGGAAAAAGCGGGGGGTGGCCAGGCGCACCAAGAGGTCTTTGCTGACAGCGACGGTGGCTAGGGCGGAGCCCACCTGGGTGTCGGCGGTGGCGGCGCGGGCGGTCAAGCGCCAGGTAGTCAGGTTGTCCGGCCAGCGCACCTGGACCTGGGCTAAGCCATCGGCATCGGTCACCAAATCCGGGAACCAGGCGGCGGTATCGCGAAAGTCTTCCCGCACCTGGCCGGCCAGCTTGTCGGCACCACCGGGGTATTGCTGAGGGAAAGAGGTGGTGGTGGTAACTTGGTTGTCCTGGCGCCCGTAGAAGAAGCGGCGGATATCGGGGGTGAAGTCGGGCCGCAGCAGGTAGAGGGCGTTGTCCACGATCCCCAACCCCACCTCGGCGCTGACCGGCTGCCCTTGGGCGTTGCGGGTGCGGATTTGAATTTGGGCCGTCTCCCCTGGTTGATAAGTGGGTTTATCCGTCTGCAGCTCCACCTGCAAAAAGCGATCCAACGGCGAGACCCGCAGCAGAGCCTCGTTCTGGTACAGCCGCCGCTCTGGGCCGAGGACGGTAGCGGTGACGTAGAGGTTGGGGCGATACTCCTCCCGGATGGGCAGGCGCAGGGTGGCCGTATGCCCCTGCAGGCGCAGCACCTGTACCTGGTGCAGCCGGGATCCCTCCAGACCCACCAGCACCGGCAGATCCGGCAGCGGCGAGACGATCAGGAGCTGGGCCTCTTCCCCCACTTCGTAGATCTGGCGATCCGCCACCACCTCCAGGCTGGGCAGGGATCCCCAACTGGGCAGGGGGTTGCCCGGCTCCACCACCCAGAGATGGTCTACCTCCTGCACGCGGTGGCGGCGGGGATCCTGGGCCGTCAGCCGCACCCGGTAGTCTCCCGGCTGCAGGTCGGCGGGCAGGCGCAGAACCAGGCTGCCCTCGCCGTTGACAACCTGAAAAGATTGCCGCAGCAGAGTGGCTTGCCGTCGGTAGACGCTGCTCTGGGGATCCCAGCGCCAGCGCTCCAGGCTCAGCTCCCCGGCGGTGCTGACCGGTTGGCCGTCGTAGTCGCGGGCTTGCAGCCGGTAGGTGATGACATCCCCTGGAGCGGGCAGGTGGCGATCGGCCTCGGCAAAGAGGGCAAATTGGCCGGCCGTCACCCAGGCCCGTGCCGTTCCGGTCACGCTGCGGCGGCTGATATCACTCACCTCCACCTCGATGCGCAACTGCTGCACCTCCTGCGGGCCCCAGTAGCTGTCTTCCTCCCAGTCCAGATCCTGCAACAGGCGCTCCAGGCGAAACTCCGCCCGCCCCTGGGCATCCGTCACCCCTGCTCCTTCCGCCACCAGCCCCCCGTAGCCGCCGTAGTAGCCCTGCTCCTCTCCCAGGTCGCCGGCAAAATAGTCTTCTGCCCCCGAATGAGGCAACAGCCCGTAGCGCAGGCTCCAGTCGGGGCTGCTGTAAACCCAGTAGCGAAGCTGGGCAGCGGCCACCGGCGCCCCGAAAAGATACTCGGCCTCCACCTGTACCTTCAGGGATCCCCCCCGCACCAGCCAAGGCCGGTCGGGCACCACCCTCACCTCAAACTCCGGTTTGCGGTAGGCTCCCACCTCGAAGGCGGTGTACTCGCGGCTGGATCCCTGCGGCCCGGCCACCCGCCACTCCAGGCCGTAGCTGCCCAGGGGGGTTTCCTCCGGCAATTGAAACTGCCCGTGGACGCTGCCGAAAGCGTTGGTGGCCAGGGTTTGCTCGCCCAGCACATCGCCGTCGGGGGCGGTGAGGGTTACTTGCACCGGCTGGCCTGCCGAGGTGAGGCGGTCGTGCTCCCGCACCAGGGCGCGAAAATAGACCGTCTGGCCGGGGCGGTAGAGGGGACGATCCGTGTAGGCGTAGATGCGGTGGGGCTGGTTCCAGCCATAGGCATAGCTGCGGGACAAAGCCTGCAACGTGTTGTCGGCGCTGTGGCCATAGACCACCAGCGAGGATCTCTCCCCTGTCGGCAAGCTAAACCGGGCCAGCCCCTCCTCGTCGGTGGTGGCAATGAGGGGATCCCTCCGCTCCCCGAAAACTTGGATCTGGATCCCCGGCAGAGGACGCAATTCCCGCAAATGCACCGCCTGCACCACCAACTGGCTGGCATCCTGTTTCTGGATGAGGCCAAGATCACTCACCAAAAGCCACTCTCCCGCCCAAGGCAGCGGTGCCGCCGCCTGCCGCGGCTGTTGGCCTTCCGCCTCCAGCCAGTAGGCCCCCGGCGGCAGGATCCCCAGCTCCAGGGTGCGGGTCAGCTCTTCTCCCCCCAGTGGCTGCTGCCAACGGCGCACCAGCTCTCCTCGCAGGATGGAATACAAATCCGGAGCCAGGGATCCATAGCCAGCATCGGCCAGATCCCGCAAGAAAGGGGATCCTTCCAAATCAGCCAGGGAAAAGCGGTAGAGGGCAAACTGCACCGCTCCCAGGCCACTGGCCCGCCACTGCAGCCGTGCCGGCTCTGCGGTCGTGAACACCGAGCTGGGGCTGTAGAGGTAGAGGCTGGGGGGCAGAAGCTGCGGGCGTAGGAGAGGAGCAGAAGCTATCGCCCCTTCCCGCACCTGCACGGGTCTCTCGCTGGAGACCGTCTCTAGGCCGGATCCCCGCACCGTCACCCGGTATTCCCCAACGGGCAGCCGCTCCAGGCGGTACTCGCCCTCCGCAGACGGGCTGATGCTGCGGCTCACCGGGCCGGCGGCAATCACCTGGACGTTCCCCGGCGCCACCCCTGCCGGCAGCTCCACCCGCCCCAGCAGGGATCCCGTCGGCTGTTCCGAAAGCAAGACCGCCAGCCCCACTCCCAAAAACACCACCAGGGCCACCAACCACCGCCGCAGCATGGATCCCTTCCTCCTCCCGATGGGTTCTGGTTGCCCTGGGGATTCAGTCGCTACTTCACCAGCTCAAACACGTTGAACATGGGCAGGTACATGGCCACGATGATGCAGCCCACCATCCCGCCCAAGATCACGATCATCAGCGGCTCCAGCAGGCTGGTGAGGGCGCGCACCGCCTCCTCCACCTCCAGCTCGTAGAAGTCCGCCGTCTTCATCAACATGGCATCCAGCTCCCCCGTCTCTTCGCCCACGCTGATCATCTGGATGGCCATGATTGGGAAGACCTTGGCCTTATCCAGGGCCGGCGCGATCTGCCCCCCCTCTGAGATGGATTGGCGGGCAGCGTCGATGGCGTTGGCCACCACCTGGTTGCCGGAAGTGTCGCGCACGATCTCCAAAGAAGTCAGCACCGGCACCCCGGAGCGGGTGAGGGCCCCAAAGGTGCGGCAAAAACGGGCCACCGCCGATTTCTGGATCAGGTCGCCGAAAATGGGGAGCTTGAGAGCCAGAGCATCAATGGTCTCCTTGCCAGCGGGGGTGCGGTAAAAGCGCTGGAAAGCAAAAAAGACCGCCACCAAAAAGCCCACCAGGCCCAAGCTGTACTGGGGGGTGCGCAGGAACTTGCTGATGTTGATAAAAAACTGGGTAAAGGCGGGCAGCTCCCCCCCCAAATCGTTGTAGATGCTCTCAAAAGTGGGCAAGATGAACAGCACCATGCCCAAAAAGATTAAGACGGCCAAAATGGTCACCACCACCGGGTAGGTCATGGCCGATTTAATCTGCTTCTGCAGGCGATCCATGTCCTCCAGCAGCTTGGCCAGCCGGTTGAGCACCTCGTCGAGTACACCGCCCACCTCCCCCGCCTGCACCATGCTGCAGTAGAGGCCGTCAAAGGCATCCGGATAAGGGCGGATGGAATCGGACAGGTTCTTCCCCGCCTCCACTTCCGCTCGAATCGCCCGCAGGTATTTCTTGAGCTTGGGGTTGCCGGTCTGCTCCTCCATAATGGTTAGGGAGCGCACCATCGACACGCCGGCGTTGATCAGGGCAGCAAATTGCCGCGAGAACACCGCCTTGTCGCGAATGTCGATGGATCCCATCATCGAGAAATCAAAAGAGGTATCCAGGGAGAAGAAGGGCTTTTCTTCCTGGATATCTTCCTGTTTGGCAAAAATGCCCTCGCGGCGCAGCCGTGCGCGGGCCTCGGTCAAGTTGTTGGCCACCACTGTCAGGCGCACCGGCTGACCGGCCTTTAGCCCCCGAACCTTGTAGCGCGGCATGGCTTACCCCTGCTTGGATCGTTAGTTCGACACGCCGGAATGGGAGCCCTTGGCTCAGTCTCGCAACCTTAGACAAACCGACGCTCTCTTCAGCTAGAGCTTAGCTACAAATGGGGCCGGCGGCCAGAGGTTGGCGAGGAACTCTCAGCCAGGGATCCCTGGAGCCAGCGTTTAGCGACGGGCGGCAGCCGCTGCGGGCCGCTGGTGTTGAGCTGCCGCGGCTGGCGATGGCCCGGTGACGTTGCCCAAAAGTCGCTGCAACTCCTCAGGGCGAGAGGTCTTGGACATGGCCGTATCGAAGTCGATCTTGCCCTGCAGGTAGAGGTTGGCCAGATCCTGCTCCAGGGTCTTCATGCCCTGCTTACCCCCTGTCTGGATGGCCGAGTAGATCTGGGCGGTCTTGCCCTCCCGAATCAAGTTGGCGATGGCCGGCGTCACCACCATGATCTCCTGCACCAGCACCCGCCCCGGTTCTCCTGGCTTGGGGTTGAGGCGGCGGGCCAAAGTTTGCGAGAAGACGGCTTTGAGGGAGTTGGAGAGCTGCACGCGGATTTGTTGCTGCTGCTCCGGCGGGAACACGTCCACCAGGCGATCCACCGTCTGGGCAGCAGAGCTGGTGTGCACCGTGGCAAAGCAGAGGTGGCCGGTCTCGGCGGCGGTAATGGCCAACTGGATGGTTTCCAGATCCCGCATCTCCCCGATCAGGATCACATCCGGATCCTCCCGCATGGCCGCCCGCAGGGCGTTGGCAAAGCTCTTGGTGTCTTCCCCCAACTGCCGCTGGTGGATGATGCTGCGGATGGGGGTGTAGATGTACTCAATGGGATCCTCGATGGTAAGGATATGCTCGGCTCGCTCGCGGTTAATGAAGTCGATGATAGCGGCCAAAGTGGTGGACTTGCCGGATCCCGTCGGGCCGGTCACCAGCACCAGACCCCGCGGCAGGCGAGCCATCTCCTTACACACATCCGGCAGGCCTAGCTTGTCGATGTTGGGGATTTCCGAAGCCAACGCCCGCATCGCGCAGGCATAGGTGCCGCGATCCCGGTAGACGTTGACGCGGAAGCGACCGATCCCGCGCACGCCGTAGGAGCAGTCCAACTCCCAGTTTTGCTCCAGGTGTTTGCGCTGGGTGTTGTTCAACATGCTAAAGATGAGCCGCTGCACCTCCTCAGGGGTAAGGGGCTCGTGCTCCGTTGGCTGGAGTTCGCCGTTGATGCGGAAGTAGGGGGGCAAACCGGCGGAGATGTGGATGTCAGAACCGCCCCTGCGGACGATTTCTTCCATCAGGTCTTCGATCATTAGTTGTGGCATAGGGCTGGTGTCTCCAATCAGTAAGCTGGGTCAGTCTGTGTTCGACCTGGGAGTTGTCGATGAAAAACCGTTCTAAAGCTGGGCCAGAGGCAACCCTCTGGGACTCGTATAGGACTGTTATAATCAGCACCCTGGCGGCGTCAAGAGCTAGGCGGCTTGCCTAAAACTTCGGCGTCAGGCAGTAGGGACAATCCATCCACTCCACCTGCAGCGCGGCACCACAGTTGCGGCAGGTGCTAAGGGCCTTAGCACGAGCCTTTAACTCGGTTTCCAAGCCCTTGTCGGTGAGGATAACCCGATCGACCTCCTCCAACGTAGTCAGACCCTGCTTCACCAGCATCAAGCTGTAGGCCAGCAGCGTCTTCATGCCGCTTTCGACAGCCGCTTCCTTGATGACCTCGGTGGGAGCCCCCTTGTTGATCAACTCGGCCAGGCGGTCGTTCATGCGCATGAACTCGTACACCCCCACTCGGCCTTTGTAGCCTACGCCCCCGCATTTCTCGCAGATGGGCTTGCCGGTGGCTTTGCGCTGCTCTACTTCCTTGGGAGAGAGCTTGTTGGCCTTGTAGAAAGTCACCTGCTCGCTGTCGCCGCTGAGGCTGAGGCCATAGCGGGCCAGTTCTTCGGGGGTGGGGTGATACGGGATCCGACACTCGGTACATACTCGGCGCATCAAGCGCTGGGCCAGCACCCCCAACAGCGAGCTGGAGATCATGAACGGCTCGATCCCCATCTCCGTCAAGCGGGCGATAGCACCGGGGGCATCGTTGGTGTGCAGGGTGGTCAGCACCAGGTGGCCCGTGAGGGAGGCTTCGATGGCGGTTTTGGCCGTCTCGTGGTCGCGGGTTTCCCCCACCAGGATGACATCCGGGTCTTGCCGCAGGAAGGCGCGCAGGATCATGGCAAAGTCCATGCCCTTTTCGCGGATCACCTGTACCTGGGTGAGCCCCGGCAGGGAGTACTCGATGGGATCCTCGGCGGTGCTGATGTTGATGCCGGGATCGTTGAGCTCTGCCAGAGCTGAGTAGAGGGTAGTGGTTTTCCCGGATCCGGTGGGCCCGGTTACCAAGATCAAACCAAAGGGTCGCTTGACAACCTCCTTGAAGCTGGCCAGGGTCTCCGGGTCGGTGATCAGCTTGTCCAGGCCGAGCTGGGTGGCGGAGTTGTCCAAGATGCGCAGCACGATCTTCTCCCCATAGCGGGAGGGCAGGGTGCTGACGCGGAAGTCCACCTTGCGCCCTTTAAAGACCCGCCGAATCCGCCCGTCCTGGGGCAAGCGCCGCTCGGCAATGTTGAGGTTGGACATGATTTTGAAGCGGGCGGTAAGGGCGGGGACAACCTTTTTGGGAAAGTTCTCAAAAGCCTGCCGCAGCACCCCGTCCTTGCGGAAGCGGATGCGCAGGTATTCTTCTTGCGGCTCGATGTGGATGTCCGACGCCCCGTCCTGCAGTGCCTTAATCAGGATTTGGTTGGCCAATTTGATAATTGGGGCATCGTCTGCCGACTTGAGCTGTTGCTCCAGGGATCCCTCGCCGGCCTCATCGACGGCGACGTCCTCGATGCTGTCCAGGTCGATCTCGGCGGTATTGACCACCACCTCTTCTTCCTCTTGGGCGGCAGCCGCGTCGTTGATGCCCTTGATGGCCAGCAGCTCCGCCTGCGCGTCCATGTAGCGGTTGATCAGAACCTCGAAATCCCGCTGGGTGAAGACCCGCCGCTGCAGCTTCAGCCCCTGGATACGGAAGCGCCGCTGGATATCATCGAGCGCCTGCAAGTTATCCGGCTTAACCATTGCCACCAGCACTTGGTTGTCTTGGCGGCGGATGGGCAAGAACTTGTAGCGGTTGCAAATATCAAGGGGCAAGAGCGAGTCGATGAGCCCGCTCATCTCCGAGATCTCCACCGGCTCCAGATCGATGTCGAGGGAGGGGATCCCGTAGATGATTTTTAGCTCAAAGAGCTGCTGCCGCTTGTAGGCCCGCTCCAGGTCGGGGGTGATCTCTCTGCCAACAATCTCTTTGACCACCAGAGCTAGGGCCTTGCTGCCCCCTTCGCGATTGGCTTTGAGGGCGTTTTGGATGTCCTGGATTTGCTTGTCGTCGGCAAAGCCCAGCTCTTTTAGCTTGCGGCCAAAGGGGGTGATGCTGGTATTGGCAACAGCTAGGGCTTTACTAGAGGCGCTGCGACGGGTTAGAGGAAGAGGAAGGTCGTTCATGCTACTGGGGCCACCTAAGCTGTGCTCATATGATAATGGCTGCAGTTAACCTCTAGGAGCAACGGTAAAGACACGCAGAGCTGCGCCTGTCCTCCACAGCCTGACTAGGGAGGCAGGGAAAACCTCAAAGGACAAAGTTGGCTCAACGTGCTCAGGATTGATCTCTTGGAAATCGCCCATGCGGCTCTACGTTGAATCTTTCACGGTTCACAAGCGCTATGCCCTCACCCTCAGCCGCGGCACTCATACAGAGGCCACTCTGGCCTGGGTGCGGATCGAGCAGGAGAGGATTGAGGGCTGGGGGGAGGCCTGTCCCTTCTCGGTGAGCGATGACTGCCACCAGTCTGTGGACGATATCTTGATGGGTCTGGAGATGGCGCAGGGGATCCTGCGGCGCTATTCCCCCTGGGAGCGGCAGCTCATTGAGGCGGAACTGCTGCGGGCCGGGATCCCCTCGGCGGCGCGGGCGGCGGTGGACATGGCCCTGCACGATTGGATGGGCAAACGGCTGGGGATGCCGCTTTGGCAGTTGTGGGGACTGGATCGCTCCCGCATCCCACCCACCACTTTGACCATTGGCCTTTCTACTCCTCAGGCGGCCCGCCAGCGGGCCTTGGCCTGGATGGAACAGACCCAAGCGCGGGCCTTTAAGATCAAGCTGGGCAGCGACTTGGGGCTGATGGCCGATCAGAACATGCTGGTTGCTGTGCAGGAGGTGATCCCACTGGGATCCCTGATTACCGTGGATGCCAACGGCGCCTGGACGGTAGAACAGAGCTTGAGCATGAGCAATTGGCTGGCGGGGCAAGGGGTGAGCTACCTGGAGCAGCCCTTGGAGAGGGGACAGGAGGCGAAGCTGATCACCCTGTGGCACGAGTCGAAGCTGCCCATCTTTGTGGATGAAAGTTGTTTCGACAGCCGCGATATTCCTGCCCTAGCGGATCGCGTGCACGGCATTAACATCAAGCTGATGAAGTGCGGCGGCCTCAGCGAAGCCTGGCGCATGATCCACACCGCCAAAGCTTATGGGCTACAGGTAATGCTGGGCTGCTACAGCAACACCGCTCTGGGCAATACGGCGGCGGCTCACCTAGCGCCGCTGGTGGACTACCTGGACTTGGACAGCCACCTCAATCTCATCGACGATCCCTTTTCCGGAGCCCTGCTGCAGGAGGGCTGTCTTATCCCCACCGACCGACCGGGCTTAGGGGTAGAGCTGCGGGAGTAGGTACCGTGGAGCAGGTGGGATCCCTCTCCAGCCAAACTCGGGTGGCCATCCTGCTCCACGGCGGCCTGCTGGGGGAGCACGGCAAAACAGGGCTGGGGCTGCTGCGCTATGGGCCTTTTCCGGTGGCGGCGGTGATCGACCGGGAGCAGGCGGGGGGATCCCTGGCCCAGTTAACCGGCATTGCCCAGGATGTTCCCATCGTGGCCTCGGTGCAAGAGGCACTGGTTTACAACCCCGAGGTGCTGGTGATTGGGATTGCCCCTTCCGGCGGCCAGTTGCCCCCAGCGTGGCGGGAGGAGCTCTGCCAAGCCCTGCAGGCCGGCCTATCTCTGGTGAATGGTCTCCACACGCCTCTGGCCGAGGATCCCCAATTGCGGCAGTGGCTGCAGCCGGGAGCCTGGATCTGGGACATTCGCCGCGAACCTCCTGGTCTTGGGGTAGGGAAAGGCCTGGCCTGTTCCCTCCCCTGCCGGCGGGTGCTGACCGTGGGTACCGACATGGCCGTGGGCAAAATGTCCACCAGCCTGGAACTGCACCGAGCCAGCCTGAAGCGCGGCCTGCGCTCCCGCTTTCTCGCTACTGGGCAGACCGGGATCCTCATCAGTGGCGATGGGGTGCCCCTAGATGCGGTGCGGGTGGACTACGCCAGCGGTGCCGTGGAGCAACTGGTGCTGCGCCACGGCCTTGACCATGACATTCTGCACATTGAAGGCCAGGGATCCCTGCTCAACCCCGCCTCTACAGCAACCCTGCCCCTGTTGCGGGGATCCCAGCCCACCCACTTGATCTTGGTACACCGGGCTGGCCAGACCCACATCAAAGGGATGGACTACGTACCCATCCCTCCCCTGCCCAAGGTCATCGAGCTATACGAACAAGTGGCCAGAGCTGCCGGTGCCTTTGCCCCCGTGCCGGTGGTGGGGGTGGCCCTCAATACCTTTGGCTGGGAGGAGGAGGCTGCCCTGGCCCAGATCCGCCAGGTGGAAGCGGAGACGGGCCGGCCCTGTACTGACGTGGTGCGCTTTGGGGCGGATCCCCTCTTGGACGCCATCCTGGCAGCCGGCTAACCCCACGGCTAATCCAGGCGTCTCAGAGAGAGCGGCGACGGGGATCCCCCCTGGCGGCGGTTTCGCTGTCGAGCACCTCCAGGATGGCCTTGGCGGCGCGGGCCAAAACTCCCGGCTCCCCCAGCGCTGCCCGCATGGCAGCATAGTCGGCCTGTAATTGGGCTCGGCGCTCCGGCTGAGTCAGCAGCTCCAGCGCCAGTTGGGCAATCCGCTCCGGCTGGGCCTCCTCCTGCAGCAGTTCCGGCACAATGGGGCGCATCAGCACCAAGTTGGGGGGAGACATAAAGGGCACCGACACCTTCAGCCAATGGCGGGCTAGCCAAAAGGTAATTGGGTTGAGGCGGTAGATCACCACCTGCGGGATCCCCAAAATAGCCGCCTCCAAGTTGACGGTGCCCGACTTGGCCAGCACCAGGTCAGCGGCGGCCAACAGCAGGTGATGCGCCTTTGGCGGGGAAGGGCGAGGCAAGACAAGGGTGAGATCGTCCAGTCCATAGCGGCGGGCAGCCTGAGCAACGGGGGCGGCAAAACGGGGCGAGGCCAGCGGCGCCCAAAACCGCACCTGGGGCAGGCGAGCCCGCAACAGCCGCGCTGCCTGGAGGAGGATGGGCAGAACGGAGCGCAGCTCTTGGCGACGGGAGGCGGGCAGCAGCGCCACCACCGTTGCCTCCTCAGGGATCCCTAGCTCAGCTCTGGCCTGAGCGCGACCGGGTACCCTCGCCAAAATATCCAGCAGGGGGTGGCCCACATAGCAAACCTGGGCGCCTGCTGCGGCGTAGTAGCGGGCTTCTTCTGGGAAGATGGCCACCATCAGTCGCATTTGCTGGGCTAGGCGGTAGGTGAGGCGGCTGTTGGGCGACCACACCCATTCCTGGGGGGCAATGTAGTAAACGGCAGGGATGCGCCACCGCTGCAGCAGGGGGACAAGGCGGCTGTTGACGCCGATGTAGTCCACCAAGATGGCCAAATCCGGCGGGTTCTGTGCCAGGAAGCGGCGGATCTTCCACTCTGTCCACAGGGCAGGGAGGACAAAGGGGAGGGCCTCGAGAATACCGATGGAGCTAATCTCCGTAGTGCGGTGCAGCAGCCGGGCTCCAGCAGCGGCCATTTCCTCTCCCCCAACGGCCGTGATGCGCAGATGCGGACGCTGGCGCAGGAGCTCACGAATGAGATGGCCAGCCTGCAGATCCCCGGAGACTTCTCCGGTGCAGATAAACAGATGACTCACAGGTCGTCCTCTTCTCTGCCACGGCGCAAGGCGGGCAGAGGACCGCGCCGTTGGGGTTGGGAAAGGGAATCTTCCAAAAATTGCAGCAGATGGAGCAGGGATCCCGTCTCGTCTACCAGCTCTTTCCCCTGCAAGGAGCAGATGCTACACCCACCCTCGGTGCGGATGCTGCTGCGCAGAGTTTGCAGCGCTTTTTCCAGAGGCAAACCGGAACGGTAGAGCAGCCGGTAGGCCTGGCGCAAAGCTGGCAGGGATCCCTCCATTCCCTTGGCTCGCCGCAACCCCACCAAGTTGAGGCCGCGAATGCGGGCGGGATGCCCCTCCACCAACATGTAGGGCGGCACGTCGCGATCCACCCGGCTCATGGCCCCCACCATGGCCAAGCGACCCACTCGGGTAAACTGGTGGATCCCGACCATACCGCCGATGCGCGCCTGTGACTCGATATGGATGTGGCCGGCCAAGGCAACCGCGTTGGTAATCACCACTTGATTTTCGATAACGCAGTTGTGGGCGACGTGGACGTAGGCCATTAGCAGGTTGTGGTCGCCGACCACCGTCGCTTCCCCTTCGTTGGTGGCTCGGTTGATGGTGACGAACTCGCGGATGCGGTTGCCCCTGCCGATCACCACCTGGGAGGGCGCGCCGCTGTACTTCAGATCCTGAGGCTCTGTGCCCAGCACCGCCCCCGGAAAAATCTGGTTGTCCTCGCCAATATCTGTCCAGCCATCGATCACCACGTGGGCCCCCACCACCGTACGGGCGCCAATGCGCACATGCTCGCCGATAACCGCATAGGGGCCAACTTGCACCGTCTCGTGCAACTCAGCCTTCGGATGGATCACCGCCGTGGGATGAATCCGAACAGAGGAGTTGGGAGTGGATCCCGCTGAAGCCAACGAACTCATTTCTAACCTAGCCAGCAAATGTGGTTACGCTCCCAACCCTGCAATTAAGGCTTGCTCGGGGAGGACACAATCCTCCACCGCTCTGCTGCAAAACTCCGACCGGGAGATGAAAGCAGCACCTAACATGCCCCTATCCCAACACTTTAGCAGGGTCTTTCCGCGCCAAGTTGCTGCCGCTGGGCTCCTCCTCGATGGGGAAAACAGATGGCTACCCTCCACCTGCCCCGTGGTTGCGGAGCGCCAAAGGCCCTCTCCTGGCCGCTGTCGTCCCATCAATCCACCAAGGAGAACATCAGCTCCCCTTCGGTCACCAGGTGTCCCCCCACCTGGGCCCGACAAAACATCTTGCCGATGCGTTTTTGCCGGATGGTGAGCAAATCGGCCGAGAGCAGCAACTGATCCCCTGGCAGCACGGGGCGGCGGAAGCGAACGCCATCGATACCAGCAAAGAGAGCCAGCCGCCCAGCCACATCGGGCAACTTGGTCAACACGATCCCTCCCAACTGCGCCATGGCCTCGACGATCAGAACGCCGGGCATGATCGGTCGGTTGGGGAAGTGCCCCTGGAAAAAGGGCTCGTTGAAGGTGACGTTTTTCAGTCCCACCGCCCGTTGCCCTGGTTGATACTCCACCACGCGATCCACCAGCAGAAAAGGATGGCGATGGGGCAAGATCTCCAGGATTTGATCCGTTGTGAAAACGGGGGGAGCTGTTGCCAACTGAGCGGCTGCTTCAGCCGAGAGGAGAGGAGGAGGAGAGACGTCAGAGGACATGGCAAACCCACAGAGCTGGAAGACAAACCTTAAATCCTGGATGGGAGGGCCTCAAAGCAGAACCAAGACAGCAAGGAGGAATGCCGGCAGGCCGCGAGGAGCCTCTCGCCCACCTCAGGAACCAGGAGCCCCGTCAAGACAGAGGGAGAGGTTCCACCCCACCGAGGCGCCTGGGATCCCTTTCTTGTTCTTGAGCTGGGTCCGCCTGCACCCGCAGGGATCCACTCCTGAGCAACTGCTCGGCCAAACGGTGATGCAGGGCATGGCCTGCCCTGTAGGCCACAATGTGCCCCTGCAAGCGGCAGCCCAACAGGCTGAGATCTCCTAGTAAATCTATCAGCTTATGGCGCACCGGCTCATCTGGGTAGCGCAAGGGCCTCAGCCACTCGGTGGTAGTACAGACAATGGCGTTCTCCAGGCTGCCGCCTTGGATCAGCCCCTGTTGGCGGGCCAGCTCCGCATCCTGTTGGCGGGCAAAAGTGCGGGCCGGAGCAATGGATTGGACAAAATCCGCCCTGTTCTCCTGCCAGCTCAGCCACTGTTGGCGGATAGGGCAGTTGGCAAAGTCGATGCCATAGGTGAAGCGAGAGCCGGGGTAGGGCAGGGCGCTGACAAAGGCTTCCCCCGCCCAGACCGTGACTGGCTCCTGGATCACTCCCAGCAGGGCCGGCTGCTCCTGGGCCAGGATCCCAGCTTGGGCAATAGCCTCCACAAAGGGCAGGGCGGAGCCATCCAGGATCGGCAGCTCCGGCCCCTCCACCTCGATGCGGCAGTTGTCGATGCCCAGCACGTAAAGGGCAGCCAACAGGTGTTCCACTGTCTGCACTTGGACAGGGGGGGATCCCTGCTGCAGGCGGGTGCAGAGGGCAGCAGGAGTCAGGGATCCCAAGCGGGCCGGGATCTCAGGGGATCCCGGTTGATCCACCCGCACAAAGACCCGACCGCCGCCAGCAGGAGCCGGGTGGAGGCTACAGCGAACCGGTAGGCCAGTGTGCAGGCCGACCCCCTCTAGGGAGATAGAGCTGGCCAAGGTGTGCTGTTGGTCTCTCATCGTACTCCGCACCGCTACCGCAAACGCTCTTGGCCCTGGTCAAAAACACGGTAGTACAGCTCCCGATAGCCAACGCGCAGGCTGCTGCTGGCGTCTGCCAGTTTGGCCTTGCGACTGCCGTAGGCGCTAAACACCTCGTAGGTGTCTCCCTCGAAGAAAAAGGAGGAGACATCGGAAACCTCTTCGCCCCCCAGCAACTGCCAACGCCCCCCACGAAATCGCAGCCGGTAGCGAGCCTTGTCCAAGCTGCCGGAGGGGCGGTCGATGGTGGCGTCGATCCTACCCTCGTACTCCGGCGGCTCGGCTCCTGCTATGGGCCGCACCTCAACGGAAATATCGCGGTAGCGGCAATTGGGGCGGTTGCACAGGCGAATTGAGCGCATTGCCTCGGCAATCCCTTCCAGCCGCTGTCGCGCCTCTACCAGGGAGTCAACTGGAGAGGACAGAGCCACCTGAGCTGCCTCTGCTGCTGGGGAGAGCAACGCAGAATGGGCAGCCAATGCCGGCGATCCCCAGCAGCACCCCAACAGCACCAGACACATCCAGCTCAGCCAACAGCGGTAGGCGGATCCCATAGGCGCAATCTATGACAAGATCTAACTCCTCT
Source organism: Synechococcus sp. H60.1 (assembly GCF_047462335.1). Taxonomy (NCBI): domain Bacteria; kingdom Bacillati; phylum Cyanobacteriota; class Cyanophyceae; order Synechococcales; family Synechococcaceae; genus Synechococcus; species Synechococcus sp. H60.1. Next base: position 7,702 of record NZ_JANSJA010000177.1, on the reverse strand, counting down.
ACTCTAGGGGATCCTTATCTGCGATTCTGTCCCAAGGGATGCCGGCATTGTCCAACTGGGCTCAGGAGCGATTGGCGCAGGTACGCCTCGTGTTGGTGCGGCCAGCAGGGCCGCGCAATCTCGGGGCCATTGCCCGCGTGATGAAAAACATGGGCCTGCGGCAGTGGGTGTTGGTGGATCCCCAATGCGATCCCCTGGATGCAGAAGCAGTTACCATGGCCGTGCATGCGACGGACTTGCTCCACCAAGCCCGGCAGGTGCCAACCTTAGCCGAGGCCCTCCAGGGATGTGTGCAGGTATTCGGGACAGCAGGCCGCCGCGAGCCCTACCCGCCCGAATGGCAAATTCAGTCTCCCCGCCAGGCTTTCGCGGAGCTGCTGGCTGCCGGCCCTGCCGCTTTGGTGTTTGGCCCCGAAGATTGCGGCTTGAGCAACGAAGAGCTGGCCCTCTGCCATCGCCAGATCCAGATCCCCACCGATCCGGCCTACCCTTCCCTGAACTTGGCCCAGGCAGTGGGCATCTGTTGCTACGAACTGCGCACCCTCCTCTACCAAAATCTTCGCCCGCCGGTGGCTGGCTCTGGGAGCTCAAAGCCAGCTCCCTTCGAGCTGCTGGAGGGTTTTTTCAGCCACCTGGAGGCGCTGCTGCTGCACATTGGCTACCTGCACCCCCACACCGCTCGTCGCAAAATGCTCAAGTTTCGGGCCCTGTTTCACCGCGCCGGTCTGACAGTGGCTGAGGTGGCCCTGTTGCGCGGGATCCTGCGACAACTCGAGTGGAGCCAACAATCTTCTCATCGAGAACCCCCGAAAGAGGATCCTCATCTCACCGAGAGTGGATCTTAGCTGCCGCAGCCTCTAGCCGGCTGCCTCTGAAAACCAACCCCTGGGAACTGAGACAAGGGGATCCAGCTAGGTCTGGATGATCTCCCTGCGGCAAACTTGATTTGACGGAGAGAGTGACCATCGAATAGGGGCTGAGATTTCCTTGTCCTACAGCAGTTTGCGGGCTTGTAGGATAGGTCTCGTGTCCGTGGATATGTCCCGTTTTTAACGGAATCCTCACTCAACGAAGTCTCTCTCTTCATCAAGAGCGCTGAGAGAGTCCCACCTTCTATGGTCACTCGGCAGAGACAGAGATGGATCCCTAAATCCTGGCGTAAGTACAGCTTGAATAAGGTAGCAGACAAAGCTGGCACATTTTTCTGTTTCTATCGCTACTTGTCTTTCTGAAAACCTAACTACTATCCAGCCGCTTTCTGCAAAGAAATCGTCTCGCTGGCTATGTCTATTGTCATCTAGTGCATGATGTGGTACTCGCTGACCATTCTTCTGGTACCAAGGTTCGTCAACTTCAACATCGATAAGTAGAGTTCTATTGTTACTAGATACTTGTATTGCTATGTCGGGCGTATACGGAAAATCAAATCCTGGAACCTTTAGGGAGGATTGTTCAGGTAGAAACTTAACTGGAAGGTTTTCCATCTTTATTATCAAGGCTTCTCTCAGCCGGCCATCATACCTACCTGCGCGGGCACCCTGACCTAAGAAAGGTTGGCATAAATCTAGGGGTTGAAATATCAGACCATTTTCCCAGTTCCTTATGATTTGAGCTACCTTGTTTTGATATTCGCGACTATATTCTTCGACTTGTTGTTTGTAATCTGACTCTATGCGATCGCACTCTCTTCTCCAAAGGACAAGTCTCTCCTCATATCTTTTTTGTTCTTGAGGATAACTTCGCATTTTTCTCTCATATTCTTCCATTCTCTCTTCATAAGTCCAGGATTCGTATAAGAATTTGGCTAAGGTAGCCACGCCTGCAATCCCTGCCAAGATTAGAAAGAATGGCGCTTCAGCAATAATCAGCGCAATTAGGGTAGCAACTCCAGCTCCAGTTGACAGGGCAGCCTGGAGCTTGTCCATTACACGGGTTGGGATCTCTGGTAGTTGCGGCTTAACTGGTCGAGGGGGTAGTTGAGGCGGCTCAGGTTTTCTGGGGGGAGGGGGCAGTTCTGGCCCTCTCAGTTGCAGGCTGATAGGGGTAGGGAGAACTATATAGGGATAGCAGTCCCTCCGCTCATATTTGAGGATGGGGTGGGGCTTCCAGCTCGGCGTGTGCATTGTCTTGACCTGGCACGTTGTCCCGTAATATGCCAGAGGCCACTTTTCCAGTCAATTCTCCCTGACGGCTGTAACAGCCTAGCCGCAAGGAATCCCCTGTTAATGAACGGCTCTGAAGATCTGCAGGCTGCCGTCCGGCTTCACCACCACCTTCTTCTTGCTTTTGGCTGTCGCGTAAGAGAAGACAATCTGACGTGGATTTAGGTTAGGCTTAGGCGTATCCACGGCTGTGTCCCGTCTTGCCGTGGATTCTAGTGAATGTTGCAGGACTACCGTGGATATCAGAATGCCCAAAAACCTTGCCAGTTAAGGCTTTGAGGGATTTAGGTGGATGTTGGCAAACTAGGCTTTGACGGAGAGAGTGGGATTCGAACCCACGGTGAGTTGCCCCACACAGCATTTCCAGTGCTGCGCCTTCGACCACTCGGCCATCTCTCCAGCGCAGAAATCGATGACTTTCCCGCAGAGCCAAAAACTCGGCTTTGTGATCTTAGCAGAGGATGGAGGTCACTCAGAGGATCCTTTGGCATCCCCAGGCCGAAACATTTGCAGCATCACCTCCCAGCGGGAGCAGCGCCAGTGGTCGATGTGGGATTCGATGAGACCTGCGGGGTTAAGCCGCATCTCTGTCCAGCCGGGGATGCACAGGCGGGGACGCCAGGGCAAAAAAGACAGGGATCCCCTCAGCGTCCACTCGCTGCGGATGTGGTTGCCGCTCTGGTGGATGTCGTGCAGCTCAAGATGGATATCCTGTAGCCAGCGCTCTAGGCTAGCAATCATGGCCCGATAGCGATCCAGGCCGCGAAACTCGTTGAGGGGATCCCGGAAATAGACCTGGGGATCGTAGAGGGAGTAGGTTTGATCCCGAGGAAAGCGGGCGTAATCGGCCCGCAGGATGGCCACCAGGTCGAGGCTGGCCTGAGAAGGGTGGCTCATGCTCTGACCTCAGCAGGAAGGGATACCGTCTCCCCTGGGGCAGGACAGCACAGCCGGATGGATTGGCCAGTGGCGGCGTTCAGGGATCCCAGCTTTTCCCGGAACTCCTCTAGGCTCCCCAGAGGGCGGATCTGGGCGGCAAACCAGCCGTGGTAATCTACCTCTCCCATAGCGGTGGGAATCACCTGCTGTGGGCGCAGGGCGGCCACCACCTGCAGGGCCCGCTCCGGCCCCATGATCACCTCGCCCAAGAGGGGAAAGATCTGCCCCACCACCGGGATCAGCAGGGTGTGGATGGGGGCAAACTCCTGCTGCAGCCGCGGGCGGATATCCGGTTGGGAGAGGTGGGGCTCGTAGTAAAGCCGCGTCTGGGTCGGCAGCTCCTCCAGCAAAAAGCCCAGCTCCCGCACCGGCCCCAGGGGTGCTCCCGGAACCGCTGTGATGCGCAGATCTCCCCACTGCACTGACTGCCAGGGATCCAGGGCCTGCACCCTCTTAAAGCCAAGGCTCCGTGCCACGCGGGCGGCTGTTGGAGAAGCGAAAACCGGGATCTGCCGGTTCAGCCGCTGCAGGGTGGGGGGGTGGCAATGATCCGGCTGGCCCTGGCTGAGGAGGATGGCGTCGAGTTTGGGCAGGGTTTCCGGTGTGAAGGGCGGCACCTGGCGGTGCTGCAGGCGGATGAACCAGGGCAGGCCAAAGAACACCAAGGGATCCACCAGCCACGGATCCAGCAGAAAAGTCTGGGTCTGGGTATGGATTAGCCAACTGTTGAGGTCGATGCGGGTGAGTTTCATGGTGCTACTGCCCGGTGATGGAGAGATCGGCTACCCAAATGCGGGGACACAGACCAGCAGGGGTGATTTGGGGCTCCGGCTCGACGTAGAAAATCGACTGCAAGAGTCCTAGAAAATCCCCCGCCACCGTTGCCGCCTCGATACTGATGCGCTCTCCCTGGCGCACCCACCAGCCCTGAAAGGGCAGGGAAAAGGATCCCTGCAGAGGCTTGACTCCGGCATGGAGAGCCTGCAGCTCGTCAATCCAGACCACATTCTCAGCCGTGGCCAGGTCGTAGGTGCTCTCTGGCGGAGCCCCGGCAAAGACGTGGTAGTAGTGGGCCGCCACCGTCACCTTAGCGCCGATATTGGCATGTCCCGTGGGCTGGGCCCCCAGGCGTTTGGCGGTGCCGGCGCTGTGCAAAAAGTGGGTCAGAACTCCATTGGTGATGAGGGAAACGCGGCGGGTGGGAGTGCCTTCGCCGTCGAAGCTAATTGCGCTCACGTTGGTAGGGTGCAAGGCGTCATCACACACCGAGAGCAGCGGCGAGGCAATCTGCTTGCCCAGTGAGTCGGGAGTGGACAGGCTTTGGTTGTCCAGGATGTTTTGGGCGTTGAAGAGATTGGAGAAAGCGCCCAAGAGGCTTAAAAAAGCTTCCCCGGAAAAAACCACTGTGTATTTCCCCGAAGGGATCCGCTCGTACTCCAGGTGGCTGATGAGTTTCTCGGCCGCTTCCTTGACGCAGCCCTGGATATCCAACTCCTCTAGACTGCGGGCCACCCGCACAGCGCCGGCGCTGCGGGGTTTGCGACCCTCTTGTTCTGCCTTGCCGTAGAGGAAGACCGAGGTCAGGGTGTGGCCCTCCTGTCGCAGAGCTTGGTCGCTGTTGAGGTAAAAGCGGTCGATCTGCCGCTGGGCCAGGCCGTTGTAGGGTACCCCCTGGATGGCGGGATGGGATCCCAGTAAAGCCTTCTCGGCGGCCAGCAGTTGCTCCAAAAGCTCACTGGCCAGCGCCAGCGGCCTTTTGTCGTTACAGGGCTGGAGAATGGGCAGCTTCGCTTCTGGACTCAATTGGGGTGCGTGTTCCCGCACGCCGAAGTGGCTGGCTTCCAAGGCCGTCTGCAGAGCCAGTTCCAGCCCTGCCTCGTCCACAGCAGTGGTGGAAGTCACCCCCACCTGGCCCTGGTCGTTCCAGGCCCGCACCGTCACACTGCAGCGGTGAGAGGCTTTTACCTGACGGGGCTCCCCCTGCTCAACCTGCACGCTGGTCTCGTCCACCTCGGCTCCATAGAGATCAAACTGGGGGATCCCCAAACGTTTGGCACAGCTTTGCGCCTGTTCGGCCAAGGCCTCAACTTGCAACATCCCTACTCCTTCCCTAGCGACGGGCCAGCCAGGCGGTCAAGTCCTCCACGCTGTGGAAATCCAACAAAGCTTCCCCTAGCGCCTCCAGCTGCGACGGCGGCAAGGCCCAAATCTGGTTTTCCAAGGCCGGGTCAAGGGATCCCAGCTTCCGCCGCAAAAGCCGCAAAACCAGTGTTGCTTCCCCGTGTTGCAAGCCCTGTTGCAAACCCTGTTGCAAGCCCTGTTGTAAGCCCAGTTGCAGGCCTTCTTTGCGCCCTGCTTCCAACCCCTCCCGCAGAGCTTCTGCCCGCCATTCCTGGTAGATCACCGATTCCCTCATATCCAAGGACCTCATGATTTGCCGAATCAAGCCCCGATCCAATGCTAGTCCTGCCAAAACGGCTGTTGCCGCTGCCAATTCCCGCTGCTCGCTGGACTCTGGCAAGCGCTCCAGCTCAGCAACGACTTCTCGTAAGGTTTCTCCAGGATCCTCCACCTGGCTCAAGACTCGAAAAGGCAGCAGGGCTGGCCAATCGACCCTGGCTGGCAAGTTACACTCCCAGAGGCGAACGACCTCAAACTCATGGCTCAGCCTTTCTAGGCGAAAAAAGGTTTGGAAGACCCGCTGCGAGCGCGTTTTGCGAAGATAAATGACCACCTGCCGCACCGATAGCTGGGGATATTTCCGATAGAGGCGGAGCCGATAGTCGGCCATGCGAAAGGGGATTTCAGGATCCGGATCTGTTTGAAATTCCAGATGCAAAATGCCCTGCTGTAGCCCTAGCAGAATGACCGAATCGGCTCGCATGGGCTCCTCCGACAGTTCTGTGGGCAGCACCTGCACCGGCTCAGCCACTTCTCCCATCAGCCAACGGGCAAACTGCTCCGGAAAGCGCTCCGCCAGGTACTTGCAGATGTTGTCGTAGGCCATGGGGGATCCCTGAAACTAGCGCCCGCCCACGGTGATAGAGTCCACCTTGATGTGGGGCTGACCCACAGTAACGTAGATGCTGCCGCTGACAGAACCGCAGAAGCCAGGCGCCAGGCGGAGATCCTTTGAGCACATGGAGATCTTGGTCAAGATATCCTTGGCTTCTCCAATCAGCGTGGCTCCCTTGAGAGGCTTGGTGATTTTGCCATTTTGGATGAGATAGGCTTCTTCCACGGCAAAGTTAAATTGGCCGGTGGGGCCGACACTGCCGCCCCCCATGCGCTTGCAGTAGATGCCTTTGTCAATAGAGGCAAACAGGTCGTCCAGTTCGGCGTCGCCGGGGGCGATGTAGGTGTTGCGCATGCGGCTGGCAGGGGCAAAGGTGTAGTTTTGCCGGCGACCACTGCCGGTGCGGGGATGGCCGGTGCGCATGGAGCCGGCCCGGTCGGCCAGGAAGTTTTTCAAAATGCCCTTTTCAATGAGCAGGGTGCGCTGGACGGGCATGCCCTCGTCGTCCACGTCCAGGCTGCCAAAGGCCCCCTCGGAAAGCCCCTCGTCCCAGGCGGTGAGGTTTTTGTGGGCAATTTTCTGGCCTTTTTTGTCGGCAAAGGGAGTGGTTTTGCGCTCGATCTGGGTCGTCTCCAAGAGATGCCCACAGGCCTCGTGGAAGATGACGCCGCCAAAGGCGTTGGACATTACAATCGGGTAGGTGCCCGATTCCACATAGTCGGCATAGAGCATCTGGCCGGCGGCTTCTGCCAGCTCCTGGCTGTGGGCTACGAGATCCCAGCGGCGCAAAAAGTCGGGATCCCCGGTGCCCCCTGCGCGTTGGCTAACGGAAGCGCGATGATCCCCATCGGCACAGAGCAGGGTAGAACTAACCGACTGGGTAAGGCGGATGTCGCGCACAAAGGTGCCGTCGCTGCAGGCCACCAGGATCTCCTGCCAGTCACGGAAGTAGTTGGTGCGGCGGGACTGGACGTGGTGAGCTTGCCGCTTCAGCTCTGCGTTGGCCCGCAGCAGGATCTCCCCCATCTCGGCAAGGGAGCTGCATTCCTTGAGCCAGCCGTCTTTACCGCGGCGCTCGGCGTAGTCCTGGAGCAGCCCTAGGTTGACGGTGGAGACCAAAGCAGCAGGGCCAGGGGGGGTGAGGCCCATCAAGAGCAGGCCTTTTTCTAGGGCAGCTTTGAGGCCGGCAAAGGAGAGATCGTTGGTGCTGACGTAGCAGTCGGCCAGGCCGCGAAACACCCGCACCCCCGCGCCGGTGGAAAGTCGAGGGGTGATGCTGGTGAGGGTGTCGTCTTCCGCCAGGCAACTGATGGAGTTAGCCCGCTCCAGGAAGATCTCCACCAGATCGGCGCCGGCAGCCCGCCCCCAGCCCAAGAGAGTTGCAAGGGGATCCCGCCAATCCTCGCCGAAGTGCTGCAGGGTGGGGCGGTAGTCGAGGTTGGGCAGTTCTTTGGATAAAAGCAGCATAGTAGGCCGAGAGCACTCAAAAGAGGGAAAGGGCAGGCTAGATGCCGCCATCTTTTGCTCCCTCAGTTTAACGTAAGGTGCGGAATTCCCCACCGTCTATACGGTGGGGATGGATAGC
>NZ_JANSJA010000176.1:0-7460 GCF_047462335.1 Synechococcus sp. H60.1 | reverse complement strand
TTAAAACAAGGGCAATTGCTGCTCTTCCCCTTCAGCAAGGCTTGCAGGATCCGCCTCCTCCCCGTTGGCACTCCCCTCCGACAAGGGATCTGCTGCTTCCGCCAGCAACTGACGGGCAGCCGCCAGCAACTCGTTGCGCAAGGGGGCCAGATCGGCGCGGTCGGCTAGATACTGCTCCAGAGCAGTCAAAGGTTCCAGCCGGCTGGGATCCAGGCCCGGCAGGCGAATACGGCTGGGGCTGACCACGTCTGGGACGAGGGTGTAGCTGAAGGCAGGGGCGAGGGCCTGGTGCAGAGCCCGCTCGTCAACGCAATCGAGCTGGTCGGGACGGAGGCGGTAGATCAGGCGCAGAATAGAGCCGGCCACCGGCGCCTTGGCAATGGCCTCCAGCAGTTTGGCCTGCACCTGCTGGGGGGGATAGGGGGTGAGATCGAGGCGGATGGTGTGAAAGGTGCGGGTGGGTAAGGGCAAAAATTCGTAGCTGGCCCCTGTGGCCGTAACCTCTGCCAACACACAACCCTTTTCCTCTTTTTCCTCCCCAAAGTCTACTCGCTCAATGCTGCCGGGATAGATCACCAACGGCTGCCGACACAACACCTGGTGACGATGCACATGACCCAAAGCCACGTATTGGTAGGCGGGCCGCGCCAGCAGCGAGAGGGGCACCGTCAGTCCCTTGCCCACCGAAAGATGCCGCTCTGCCCCGTAGCGGGCCGTCTCCACCATCACATGGGCCAACAAAATTGCCGGGATCCCTGGCTGCAAAGTGCGGATCTCCCCTTCCAGAGCCAGATTTAGGCGCTGAAGGAGCTGATGAGTGAACACTTCGGCATTGAGATCCAGGCTCTCCTGGCGGGCAAGCAGGGTGGAGCGGTTCAGCCAAGGCAAGGTGGTCACCTGCACCGGGCCGCTGCGAGTTTCAATCCAATGGGTCTGCAGCCGATCCCCCACAACAAATCCTGCCACTCCCAGAGCGCGGTAGATGGCCAAGCTGTTGCCTTCTTGCCCCTGCCCGTACTGGTCGTGGTTGCCCACCAGCAGAACGGTCGGGATCCCGGCATCGGCCAGGCGGCGAAATTGTTGGGCAAAGAGCTCTTGGTGCAGAGGCGGCGGCGTCGCATCGGGAAAGGCATCGCCCCCAAACAGCACCAGATCCACAGCCCGATCGAGGGCACGATCAATGCACAGGCGCAAAGAAGTGACAAAATCCTCCAAACGCGTGTTCAGCCCCGTAGCCGGGTTGATGGAGCCGTAGGCCAAGCCACTGCCCAAATGAATATCGGAAAGATGCAGCAGCTTTACCATCTCAAACAGCCTTAAAGCCCTTCCAGCCGTTGCCCTCACTCCTGCCCGCCATTGCCTGCGTTGCCAACTTTTGGATTGGCACCTCCCTCGGAGTCAGATGAGGAATTCCCGCTGAAGCTAAGCCTGTCGGCGCGGCCTGGCTCGATCCAAACGCAAAGGTCGGCCCATAAATTCCTGGCCGTTGGCGACGTCGATGGCCTCCTCTTCCTCGGCCTCCGTGGCCAAATCCACGAACGCGAAGCCCCGTGTCTGGCCGGTTTCTCGGTCTATCGGAATTGTAACTGACTTAACGTTCCACCTCTGCTGGAAGAAAGCCGCTAGCTCTTCCGTTGAGGCTTTATAGTTTAGGTTTCCCACAAAAATGGTCATGGCAATTCAAGCAAAGCAAGGCGCAAATCGGAAAGAGCGGCAACCAAGGCTCAAGGTACTTCACTTTTATCATGAGGCCCCGCCTAATCGCCCAACATGACAGGATGTAAAGGGATCGCCGCTCAAAAATCTTCGCACTTCCCTATCCAAAATGTGCTTTTATCAAACTTTGCGGGAGTGTACTTTTCCCGCTCCTTTGTTGAGTTTCCCCTCCAGCCCTGGCCGGACCAGGATCCGGAGGCACTTGCCATTTTGTTGCAACTTGTTAAACTAGGTTATTAAGATATGTATTGTCCTGCTTGCAGTGCTTGTCGGGAGCAGCGCTGGGATATCCTAGCGCGAGACTCCCTCCTACCCTAAGAGTCTCAAGGTGACGATAATGGATGAAACGCTAGGTCTCTCTCTGGAGCAAGAATTTCGCCAGCGGGCTTTCGAGACGCTGGTAGCTCGCATGAGCCCTGAGCAGGCCAAGGACATCCTGGTCAAACTGCACAAGCAAATGCTGTTACAGGAGGCCACCTACCGCCAGTTGCTGCGTCATTCCCTCAGCGTCTAATGCATGTCCTTTCGCTTCCCACCTGGTGGATTCATATTGCCAGCGTCTTGGAATGGCTGGCGGCCATTGTTTGCGTGTGGCAGTTTGGGGAGCGAATAGGCCGGCCAGAGTGGCGCGGCTTGAGCTGGGCGATGTTGCCTGCCCTACTGGGGGCAATGTGTGCCATTACCTGGCACTGGTTTGACAACGATCCCGCTCTCAACTGGGTGGTCACTGTCCAGGCGAGCTTGACGCTTCTGGGCAATTGCACTCTAGCCTGGGCCGTCTACCGCATTTGGCGGGCGGAGCAGGCGGAAAAGTCCCTTGGGAGGAGGGATCCAAGCTAGGCAATGGACAGTTTGTTTGCCCTCTCTCTCTTCCCCTATTTGGTCTTCTTGTTTTTCCTGTCGCGGCTGCGCCGGATCCCGCGCCTGGCCCTGATTGGGTTTTGGCTGCTGCTACTGTTTGTGGCCGTTAGCATCCCGGCAGGGTTGTATGCCCAACTCCATTACGGCACTTCCCTAGCCAATGTGGATCCCTTGCATGGGGCGGCAGAGGCTTTTCTCACCCTCTCCAACATTCTGGTGGCTCTGGGCTTCAAACAAGCCATTGACCAACAAGGATCCCCAGAGGCTGAGGACGGCAGCTCCGAGTCGTAGTCATGGCAAACGAACCTGAATGTAGAATGGAGGTCTAGACTGGACGTCTTCTGCTGTTTATTCTGAGAGACCTGCCGGATGGTGGCCACCCTTTCTGTCCCCAAAGCTAAACTGAAAAACCCGCCTCTGCGCATCCATCGGATGGGTGACAAGGTGCTGCGGCAGCCGGCTAAGCGCGTCAGCCAGGTCAACGACGAGATCCGCCAGTTGGCGCGAGACATGCTGCAGACTATGTACAGTGCCGATGGCATCGGCCTGGCAGCTCCTCAGGTGGGCATTCCTAAGCGCTTGATTGTGGTGGATCTCTATCCCGATAAGCCAGAGGTGCCACCGCTGGTGCTGATCAACCCGGAGATCCGCGAGTACCTGGGCGAAGTAGTAGCTGGCCAGGAAGGCTGCCTTAGCATTCCGGGCGTCTTCTGCGAGGTCATGCGTGCGCAGGGGGTGGTGGTTTCATTTAAGGACGAAACCGGGCGGCCCCGCACCCTCCAAGCCGACGACCTGCTGGCGCGGGTTATCCAACACGAAATCGATCACCTCAACGGTGTGCTGTTTGTGGATCACGTGGAGAACGAGCTGCTGTTGGATCAGGAGCTGCGCAAGCACGGCTTCCAGATGCAAGATGTGCAGCGCAAAAACAGCATACTTGCCACCCCTTCACCGCAGCCTCGCTAGGTCATTGCCGCAGGCGCTGCGCCAAGAGCTGTTCTTCTAGGGCGGCAATGCGGTTGTAGGCAGCGGTTAGCTGGGCGCTCAGGCGCTGGATTTGGGCTTCTGGGGCAAGCTCGTGTCCCATGCTGCGGCTGCTTACCCCAGTGGGTTCATCATCCAGCAAAAAGTTGTGGCTCCCATCTTCCACCAAGTCTGAGGTGAGAACGCTGTAACGGGAGGGGGCGGGGACATTTTTTTTAGCCTCCTGCTTTGCCAGAAGAGCAGCCGCCACCTGCTCCGGCATCCGCTCGATGGCAGCTTTCAGCTCCTGAATTTGCAACTCCAGACGCTCAAAATAGTGCTGCACTGCTTCGCTCATAGCTGCCCCGGTTCTGACTCTTTACTTTTATTGAAAGAGATAAGTTCTCGCTCCTCCCCTTCTTCCCCCAGATCATTTAACGATTACGCAGTTGGAGAACTAAACGTCGGCTTCAGGAGTTTACCCTAGCAAGCCAGTCCTGCGGGTTGGCGTTGGCCACAATTGAGACAGGCTCTCTCCAAAGTTTTTTCCAGAGCAGGTTCCTCTCTATTTCCAGGCAAAAAATGCAGGATGCGGTTCTCCCCTCTCCCCAACAGGGCTATACCTTGCCCGTGTTTGCGGTGGCTGCTGCTAAGGCTGCTTTCCACCGTCTCATCGGGATCGCTTTGGAGCAGAACGGCGCTCATCCTGTCATTGCGGTGCAGGTGGAGCCTGAGACGGGATCTGCTGCCGGCTGGGTCAGGATCCCGGTGGAGCAGGTGGCGGCTTTGTCGGAGAACACGGCTCTGGCCATTACCCGCTCGGATCCCGGCCCTCACCTGGATCTCACCCGCAACACACCGGTCTGGGCCTGGGTGAGTTTGGAGGAACGGGATCCCACCGCTCTCCCTTTGCTCCTGGAAGCGGGGGAGGGGCTAGGACGACACGCTGACGGCAGCCCGGCCATCTATGCCTACGCCCGGCGCCTGTTTGAGATCAACCTTTTGTCTGGGATCCCAGAGGGTTATCGGCTGCGGGTGCGCATCATCTTGCCGGAGGGAAAACTCTTGGCGGAGCGGACTTCTAATGCGGCGTTTGGGGTGCTGGAAGGACTGGCTCTCTTGGGAACGCGGGCGGAGGTGGAGCCTTCTGCCGGTGCCGAGAGCCTGGAGCGGGCCCGCTGCGAATTGCAGCAGAAGTTGGAAAAGCACAGGCATCTGGCCTTTTGCGTGGGCAGCCATGGGCAGCAGGTGGCGCTGCGACAAGGGATCCCGGCGGAAGAGATTCTACTGGTGGCCAATTGGATCGGGCCGCTGCTGGTGGAAGCAGGGTTGCGGGGGGCGGAGTCGGTTCATTTGATCGGCTACCACGGCAAGCTGATCAAGCTGGCAGGGGGCATCTTCACCACTTCCAGCCATGTGGCCGATGCCCGCCTGGAAATCTTGGTGGCAGCCCTCATCCGCTGCGGGGGAACAGCCGAACAGGCGCGGCGGGTGCTAGAGCTAAGGACGGTGGAGGCAGCGGTGCAGTATCTGAAGGAGCTGGGCTGGGCAGAGCCGGTGCTGCAGGAGTTGACTCGGCAAATCCGCCAGCGGGCAACAGCCTATGTGCAAAAGTATGCTGCTCGATCCCTGCCGGTGCAGGTAACCCTGTTCGATCGGCAGGGCCAGGTTTGCGCTCAGGTTGGGATCTCCTCCCCAAGCCCTTGATCCCTGCTGTTGTTCCTCACCCCCGGCCCCTCTCCCAAAGGGAGAGGGGAGTTAGGGATCGCACTCCGCGCTGCCGGCACGTTTGCGACAGCGTTGCGTACCAAATAACGACGTAGAGAAACATTTCATTGCTATTTGAATTGCTACTTGAAACGACTCTAATGACCGTCAGGCTAGAGCCGAAAAAAAGGCTAATCTCCCAACTCAGGATCCGGCCGTACCCGCACTTCCATCTGGCGCAGCAGACGCAGCGAGCTTTCCGGCCCGTCGATCATCTGCTGTTCGTTGATCCAGTAGGTGGCAATGCCCAGGTCTTCCAGAAATCGAATGTAGGGATCCGGGGGCGGGCCATCGAAAACGGCCGCCTTCTGGACGGAGAAGCCCTGTTCGATCCAGGGGGTGAGGGCAAAGCGCTCGTAATAGAATAATTGCCCCACCACCTCCTGCAGCGCCTCTGCCGCATCTTTGTGGTGTAGCAATTTCACCTCGGCCAAAAGCAGGTTTCCATCTGCCACCGCCAGGAAGTCAAACGTGTGCTGGTCTTCCCGCACCTCCAGGCCGGCCAGGCGGAACCAGCGGCGAAAGTGGTGCAAGATCTCGTTGTGGCGCTCGCTGCGCTCCAACTGACGCCGACGGCGACGCTCTGCCATCAGCGGGTCTGTCCCCGCACAGGAAGGGATCCCACTGCTGCGAAACTGGGGTGGCTCATCCGGATCCAAGACCACCTTACCCCCGGCAGGTTGATGGAGAAGGGGCGGCATCTGGGGCAACAGCTCGGCGGATCCCCACTCCACCTCTGGTTGCGCTGCCAAAGCGAGCAGATGGCGATTGAGAGGGTGCTCAGGGTGGGTGTCGAACAACAGCTTGAGTTGAGAGTGGCTGAACTGAAAATCCAGACGAAACTGCTCCACCGAAAGGCTGCTCCGCCCCTTCTGCAGAGTCTCCTGGCCAAAGTAGAGCATCACCAGCAGAGGATAGATGGGCAGGGGGCGATGGGGCGGGATGAGCATGGCCCACATGTCCTCGGTCCAGTGGGGGAGCAAAATCTCCGCTTGCTTGCCCTTGCCCACCACCTGCAGCATTTTGGGATGCCCCGGTTGCCAGCCACAAGGGTGATCGTCGAAGCCGCAGGTTTGCCGCCCTTGATCCACGCTCAAGGGGTAGCGCCCGTCGTAGAGGCGAAAGGGACACAGATCCCGGTCTTCGGCCAGAAAACGCTCGTCCTGCCACAGATGGGCTGCCAGGGCATGACAACCAATGCCCTCCTGGCTGTTACAAGCTTTGAGCCAGCGCCGTTCTGCTAGTTTGCCGCCCACTTTGCTTGGCGCCAGGGGCTGGACAAGGCCATTTTCCCCTTGGTTGAACAAGGGCCACACCAAGGGCTCCCCCGTCTCCGGCAGGGTGGGCAGCAGGGGGTGGACTTTGCTGTAGAAGGGATCGCAAATGCGCTGGGCCACCTGCTGCAGAGGCAGGCCATGGGGGGAGCCCACCGCCGGCAGAAGGGATCCCGAGCCGGCCTGGGCGCGATGGTACTGGATGGCCAGCGCCACCTCCACTCCCACCGGACGCAGTTCCGGCGTCAACTGCCGATAGCGCTGCAGCAGCCGCGAGGCTTGCACAAACAGGTCGTAGCGACGAACTGGAACTGCGTCAGCCATAAGGTTGCCGGGGAAATTCTTCGCCGACTTGAGCGAAAGTTGTCTATGGATTTGCTTCTCGGTCTCAAACAAGATCGAGATTGGGTTTGTTGTCTGTGCAAGGGCCGCAACTGCCGAGCGCCGCGGCCCGAAGGCTCGTTTCGCTTGGCACCAGGTCAGTTGTCAGTGTAGTAGAGAAACCCCGGCGCGGAAAGATTTTGCCGCTTGCCCCCGCCAAAACCAGCGGCAACAGGCTAGCGTCGCAGCCACCAAGGAAACCAAGGAAAGGGAAAGGGGCGCTCGGTTTCGGCGTCGCGGTCGTACTCGGTCGGGCGGCCCGTATCTGGCTGGATTACCAGGCTGCCCACATAGTCGGCCTCTCGATAGACGCGGTCAATCTGGCGGTGAATTTGGGCCATATCCTCGGCGGAGACCACGCCGTTGTCGGTGGCTTTGTAGAACTGGATAGTGACCCGAATGGGAAAGCGGGGATCCCGTTCGATGTCGAGGTTGTTGATCTCGGTGAAGGGGCCCTCCACCTCCCCGTGGCCGATGACGGCAGCTTCTACATTGCTA
>NZ_JANSJA010000175.1:0-7507 GCF_047462335.1 Synechococcus sp. H60.1 | reverse complement strand
GCGGCTGGCGGCTCGCTCCATCAGGCGTTGGTGGGTGGAGCGCACCGGCTCTCCCGGCTTAGGCTGCCGCTGCACATAGGTGCCATCGGGGCGCAGCTCCCAAGCTTGCCGGTTATCCGTCAGACAAATCTCCAAGATCGCCTTCAGCTCTTGCTGCAACAGGGGATCCTCTACAGGGGTCACCACCTCGACGCGGCGATCCAGGTTGCGGGTCATGTAGTCGGCGCTGCCGATGAAGTACTCTTCCTGGCCGTCGTTGTAGAAGTAGAAGATGCGGGAGTGCTCCAAAAAGCGCCCGATGATGCTGATAACGCGGATGCGCTCGCTCAGGCCCGGGATCCCTGGTTTTAGGCAGCACATGCCGCGCACAATGAGATCAATCTCCACCCCTGCCTGGCTAGCCTCGTAGAGCACTTGGATCATGCGTGGGTCGGTGAGGGAGTTGACCTTGACGATGATGCGCCCTTGGCGTCCTGCCTGGGCATGGCGCATCTCTCGCCGGATCAAGGCTTCCATGCCCTGGCGCAAGGTACGGGGGGCCACCAGCAGCTTGCGGAAGTGCCGCTGCCGCGAGTAGCCAGTTAGCAGGTTAAACAACTCGGTTACATCGTTGCAGAGGGTCTCGTTGCAGGTAAACAGGCCCAGATCGGTGTAGATACGGGCGGTCTTGGGGTTGTAGTTGCCGGTGCCGATGTGGACATAGCGCCGCAGGGATCCCCCCTCTTCCCGCACCACCAGGGCCAACTTGCAGTGGATCTTCAGCCCTGGCAGGCCATAGGCCACGTGCACCCCGGCTTTTTCCAGCTTCTTGGCCCAGAGGATGTTGTTTTCTTCGTCGAAACGGGCCTTCAGCTCCACCAGAGCGGCCACCTGCTTGCCGTTTTCGGCAGCCTGGATGAGGGATCCCACCACCGACGAATCGCCAGAGGTGCGGTAGAGGGTTTGCTTAATGGTGAGCACCTGCGGATCGTTGGCCGCCTCCTCCAGAAACCGTTCCACACTGGCAGCAAAGGAGTCGTAGGGGTGATGCACCAGCAGATCCCCTTCCCGGATGACGGAGAAGATATCCACCGGCTCGTCGCTGACCGAGGCAGTACGCAAGCGGGGAGGAGTGACGGGCCCCCAAGGGGGATCCTTTAAATCGGGCCGGTTTAGGTTGAGAAACGCCATCAGCCCCCCCATGTTGAGGAGCCCATCCACCTCGTAGACAGAGTCAGCATCCAGATGCAGCTCTTCGCAGAGCCGCTGTCGAATGGCAGACGGCATGGACTTGGCAATCTCCATGCGCACCACCGAGCCGAAGCGGCGCTTGCGCAGCTCTTCTTGAATGGCCGCGAGCAGATCGTCGGCTTCGTCCTCTTGGATTTTCAGATCGGCACCGCGGGTGATGCGGAAGGGGTAGTACTCCAGCACTTCCATGCCCACGAACAGCGCTTCCAGATGGTGGGCAATCACCTGCTCCAGCGGCACAAAGCTCACCCCGTCCCGCAGCGGCACAAAGCGGGGCAGGGTGCTGGGCACCTTGATGCGGGCAAAGTGTTCCCTGCCGGTTTCCGGATCCCGCACCACCACCGCCAAGCTGAGGCTGAGGTTGGAGATGTAGGGGAAAGGATGGCCCGGATCCACCGCCAAGGGAGTGAGCACAGGAAACAACCGTTGGTCGAAATACTCCCGCAGCTCCTGCCGCTCCGGCTCGGCCAGCTCAGAAAAATCGCGGATGTGAATGCCTTGTTCCGCCAGCTTAGGCACCAATTCCTGCCGAAAACACTCGTGTACCTTTTGAATCAGGGGGCGCAGGTGCTGGGAAATCTGCCGCAACTGCTGCTGCGGCGTGAGGCCATCGGGGGTCGGCAGCAGCACGCCTGTTTCCAACTGACGGCGGATCACCGCCACCCGCACCATAAAGAACTCGTCCAGGTTGCTTTCGAAAATAGCGAGGAACTTCAGCCGCTCCAAGAGGGGGGTGCGCTCGTCCAGGGCCTCGTGCAAAACCCGGGCGTTGAACTCAATCCAGCTCAGCTCCCGGTTGAAGTAGTGCTCCGGCAAGGCATAGCCCTCCTGGATGGGCGCAGTCGGGATCCCTGGCTGGCCGGCATTCGGGGGGCAACCTGTCGCATCGGGGTTGCGGGGCGACAAGGAGGAGTCCGTTTCCTTGGGGCGCGGAGTCATGGTGGCCGAGATCTGGGTTGTCTCAAAGCGTCAACAACGGCTGGAGCCGACCCAATCCTATCCTGCTGGGTTCTGCTTGGAGGAGGCGGAAGTGTCCAAAACAGGCTTGGGCGGGCGTTCTGGCAACAGCCCTTGGGAGCGGGTAAGCAGAATTACCTGCAGCAGGATCCCGATCAACAAAATGCGCAAGGGCCCGGCCCGGGTGGCCCACTGGGGCGGCAGACGGTTGGTCAACCACTCGCTGCCCGACCACACCCCCCAAATGGCCAGCACCCCCAGCAGGGCGCCGCGATTGTTGCCGCTGCCCCCCGCGATCAACATCACCCAGACGATAAAGGTGGCAAACTCCGGCTGGAAGGCTTCCGGGCTGATGAAATTGACAAAGTGGGCATAGAGCGCCCCCGCCAGCCCCATCAGCATGGATCCCAGCACAAACGCCTGCAGGCGAAACTGGAGGACATCTTTGCCGGCGGCCAGGGTTGCCGGCTCATCCTCGCGGATGGCCCGCAGCACCCGTCCCCAGGGGGAGCGATAGGCCCGCTCACTCAGCCAGTAAACCACCGCCAAGACCAGCAGCACCAAGCCCAAGTAGAGCAGTGTATCCTGCCCTGGGATCCAGCCGCGAAAGGGGCGCGGAATGCGGGTGATGCCGCGCACCCCGTTGGTCAGCCAGCCCTCGTTCCTCAGGATTTGGCTGATGATCTCGGCAATGCCGATGGTGGCAATAGCCAAATAGTCGGAGCGCAGCTTCAGGGTGATCAAGCCAATCAAGAAGGCGATCGCACCGGCGGCGGCTACTGCTATGGCAAAGCCCACCCAGAACGGCAGATTGAACCCGCCCAGATGTTCAGGGGTGGGCGGCGTCGTGGCTATGGCGCTGGCGTAGGCCCCCACAGCAAAAAAGGCCCCCACGCCGATGTTGAACATGCCGGCATAGCCCCACTGGATATTGAGGCCCAGCACCAGCACGCCGTAGATCCCCACCAAAACCAAAAAGAAGATGGCGTAGCTCAACATCAGGCCCGCCCCCCCAATAGCCCTGTGGGCCGGAAGATCAGCATCAGCACCAAAATGGCGAAGGCTACCCCTGTTTTGTAAGCCGGATTGATCGCTAAAGTCGAGAACTCCTCCGCCATGCCAATTACCAGCCCCCCAGCAATGGCTCCATAGGGACGGCCAATGCCGCCGAGAATGGCCGCCGCAAAAACGGGCAACAACAGCCGCCAGCCCATGGTGGGGTGCAGCCGCGTATCCAGGCCCAGGAAGATGCCCGCCACACAGGCCAAGGCGGCGCCGATGGCCCAAGTCCAGAGGATGATCCGCTCCGTCTCAATGCCGGTCACCTTGGCCAAGTCAAAATTGTCGGCCATGGCCCGCATCGCTTTGCCCACCCGCGTGCGCTGCAAAAACAGGTGCAGAGCCACCACCAGCAAGGCCGTTCCCACCAGAATCACCACCCAATCCGGCTTGATGCGCAGCCCCCCCAACTGCCAGGGCAACTGAATGCCGCTGCGGTACACCTGGTTGTTGGGCCCCCAGACGATCTGCACCAAGCTGCGCAAGATCAGGGCCGTGCCAAAAGAAGAAATGAGCAAAATCACCGGTGCTTCCCGGCGCAGGCGGCGATAGATCAGTTGGTCGATCCCCACCGCGCAAAGTGCCGTCGCCAAGGCCGCCGGGATCCAGCTCACCCCAATCGGCCAACCCAACCCGACAAACGTTAGAGCAAAATAGGCCCCCAAGGTCATCAGATCCCCGTGGGCAAAGTTGGCAAAACGCAAAATGCCGAACGTCAGCGACACCCCGATCGCCCCCAGGGCGTAGATGCTGCCCAGGACGAGGCCGTAGATAAAAAGCTGCAACAGTTGGGCCACCCTTGCCCCCGCAATACTCTGCCCTGATGATGCCACGGGTTTGCCGAGAGCGGGATCCCATCCGGCCCAGCGGCAGGGTAGAGCTAGGGTAGGAGAAAGCGCGCAAGAGAGATCCATGCAGCCCAACTCTTCCCGGATCCCAGGTTGGCTAGTGGTTTTGGCCCTGCTGAGCGCTGCCTGTGGTGGGCCGGAGCCACCTCCAAGCAGGGATCCGGGTGTCCCGCGCGAGCCTATCTCCACCCCCCAGTTAATCTACGAAGACATCACTCTCACCCAGGCCAAACCTGACGGTGGCCTGCTCTGGCGCTTGCGGGCGCGCCTGGCCGAATACGAGTCCCCCCCAGAAAACGGCTCCACTCCCGTACAGTTGGGATCCGCCCATTTGCAGTCTATCGAGGGAGAGTTTTTCGACGCAGACGATCGCGCCATCCGCCTCCGGGCCGAGCGGGGATCCGCCTATCCTGGCGAGCGGCGGCTGGAATTGACGGGCCAAGTGGTGGTGGAATCGGAGCGGGACAACCTGCGCCTGCAGGCAGAGCGGCTGCAGTGGCTGCCGGAAGAGCGCCTCCTCGAAGCCGAGGGCCAGGTACAGGTGGAGCTGTTGGACGGCCAGGGATCCCTGTGGGGGGATCGTTTGCGCATCGACTTTGGCCAGGCCCAGATGCAACTGGAGAATTGGGATCCAAGCCAACCGGTGCGGGCCAAGTATCGCGATCCGGAGCTGGAGCTGACCGCCAGCCGCTTGCTCTGGAACTTTGGTGCCGGCGAGGTGCAGGCGTTGGGAGCAGTCGAGGTGGATGCCCCCCAGCAAAGGGTGCGCCTCAGCGGCGAGCAATTGCGGGCCCCGCTGCCCCTGACCGAGCTGCGCCTGCTGGGCAACGTGAAAGCCAAAGCCGTTCCCGTTGGCGGAACGGGATCCCTGCAGACCGGCCAAGAGCTGGAAGCCCAAGAGATCCGCTGGCGCATCGGCTCCACCCAACTGCAAGCCCTGGGCAATGTGCGCTACCGCCAGCCTGGACAAGCCCTGACTGTGAGCGGTGACCAAGGGATCCTGGATTGGCAGGCCAACACCGCCCGGATCCAAGGCAACAGCCAAACCCGGCTCACTTTGCCCTAGGAGCCGACGGCAAAGGGCCAACAAGAGCATGTCAAGATAGTTTAAGAACCGTGTTGGGTGGGTTGTGGTGAGGAGTTCAGCAATGGCAGAGACCGCCTGGGGGGAACGCCCCAACATTCTGTTGATCGTGCTGGATACCCAGCGGGCGGATCGCCTTTCCTGCTACTGGTCAGAGGAAGAGCGGGCCCGCCAAGTGCCCACCAGCCCCAACCTGGATCGGCTGGCCGCTGAGTCCACCCTCTTCGAGCGGGCCATCGCCCCCGCCCAGTGGACGATCCCCTCCCACGCCTCCCTGTTTACGGGGGAATACCCCAGCACCCACCAAACCGTTCAGGCAGACCTGGAGCTGAGCCCTGCTCTACCCACTCTGGCGGAGCTGTTGAAGCTGGGCGGCTACACCACCGTGGGCTTTTGCAACAACCCCCTGGTCGGGATCCTGAAAAACGGCCTGCGGCGGGGCTTCGACACTTTCTACAACTACGGCGGGGCCCTACCCACCCGCCCTCCCGAAGGCAACCCTCTGCCGGCTCCCCTCAACCGCTGGCTGGCCGCCTACACCCAGTTTTGGCGCCGTCTCTCCTACCCGGTGCAAAATGCCTTTGCCCGCTCCGACACCCTTTTTCAGTTGGCGCTGCACCCCTGGTTTGCCTCCCTCTGGACCCGCCTGATGAACTTTAAGGGCAACACGGCTGCCTCCATCGCCGACCTGAACCGCTACCTGCAGCAGATAGCCCGCCGCCCTGCCGGAGCACCGCCTTTCTTTTGCTTCGTCAACCTAATGGAGCCCCACCTGCCCTACTGGCCGCCGGAGCCCTTTGTGCAGAAATACGCCCCCTACTTCAAGACCAACCGCGAGGCGCGCGACTTTTTGCGCCAGTACAACGCCCAGCCCTACCGCTGGATGGCGCCCCTGCCGCAGCCGCTTTCTCCCCTGCAAGCGCAGGTGCTCAGGGACATCTACGATGCCGAGGTGGCCTACCAGGATCACCTGCTGGGATCCGTCTTCGCCACCCTGCGCCACACCGGCCTGGAGCAGAACACTCTGGTGGCTATCGTCGCGGATCACGGCGAAGGCTTGGGGGAGCACGACTTCGTCGGCCATGCTTTTGTGGTTTACGAAGAGCTGATCCGCGTCCCCCTGATCCTGCATTACCCCGGCTATTTTCCGGCAGGAAAGCGCGTGGCCACCCCCGTTTCCACCCGCCGCCTCTTTCATACTCTCTTGGAAGCTGCCGGCTTCCGCCCCAGCCTTTCTCTAGCCAACGGCGCCCCCCGTATCAGCCTCAAGCTCCGCCGCGAGATCGCCCGCCTCAGCCTGACCCGCACCCTGGCCGGTGAGGATCCGGAGCAGGGGGTGGTGCTCAGCGAGGCCTTCCCGCCCCACCTTCTCCTGCGGGCCATGGAAAACCGCAACGACAGCCTGCTGCAGGCGCGCGCCTGTTACGACACCCGCCGAGCCCTCTACGAAGGGGTGACCAAGCTGATCCAAACCGGAGATCGCCCCAGCCTCTACAACCTGGAGCAGGATCCGGCGGAACTGCGGGATCTGCTCTTGGCCGGGATCCCTTCTCAGCCGGGGGATCCTGAGTTGGGATCCCTTTCTCCACAGGCTTGGCTAGACCGCCTGCGGCAAGGGCTAAGGCAGTGGGTGGAGTGGGCAGAATCGCGCCGGCCCAGCACCGCTCCTCGCCGAGTTGACATGGAAAGCAACGCAGACTTGGTGCGGCGGATGCAAGAGCTGGGCTACCTGGAGTAGGAGCTATTCCAGCTCCCCCTCTTCCCCCCAATGATCCCGCAGGTAGCCGTTGAGATCGTAGGCATCTGTCTCCTCGGGATCCGCCGTCGGCCAGTCCTCGTTCTGCCCACCGATGATGACGCGGGTGAGGCCAATGTATTCTAAGCTGAGGGTGCGCAAGGCGTTGATCAACACATCCAGCGCCAAGGCATCGGCAGTGCCCAGATCAAACCAGCAGCGGGCCCAGTTGTCCTTTTCTTCCAGGGATCCCATGTTGTGCATCAGGGAGGTCAAGGGAGCCGAGTCGCTAGGGTACTCCAAGTAGCTGAGATCCGCCTCGGCCTCTTGGGCCACCAGGCGCTCGGCGTTAAATCCCCCCAACTTGCCTAGCACATACCACGACTCTAGGACTTCCCTGAGGTACTCCAACTCCGCTGGAACCGGCGGCTCCGCAAACTCAAACCAGATCCAGAGATTTCCCGGATCGCACTCGCGAAACTCCACTTGCATGGACGGTTTCTCAGCTAGGCCTAGCCATCGATCTTAGTCTGGCCCAGGTCAGCTAGAAACCGCAGGAGCCCCGCCCTGTACCCCCGTATACGGGGGGAGGGG
>NZ_JANSJA010000174.1:0-7598 GCF_047462335.1 Synechococcus sp. H60.1 | reverse complement strand
GGGATCCACCTCGCCCACATAGGTGTTGAGACCAATGGCCGTGGCAACTAGAGCCCCATCCACTTCCACCCGTCGGTACTGGGCGATGGCCTCTGCCAGGGGCACATCCACCACGCGCCGATTTTGCCAGGCCACCATGCGGTCGTACTTGCCCTGAGCAATCAAGTCCACAGCCGCCACCCCAAAAGCTGCCCCCAGCAGGCGATCCAGAGGAGAAGGAGTGCCCCCCCGCTGCAGATGGCCCAAAACCATCACCCGCGTCTCGATACCGGTGCGCAGCGCAATCTCGTTGCCTATGTAATAGCCAATGCCGCCGTAGAGAGACTGCCCCAGGCTATTGGTGTAGGTCACCGGTTCTCCGGACTCAGTGCGAACGGCCTCCGCCACCACCACAATGCTGAAATTGTTGCCCCGCTCTTTGCGGTCGAGGATCCTTTTGCAGACATTTTCCAGCTTGTAGGGGATCTCCGGGATCAGGATTACGTGGGCCCCCCCGGCAATGCCAGCACTGAGGGCGATGTGACCGGCATCCCGACCCATCACCTCCATGACCATGACGCGGCTGTGGCTGATGGCGGTGTAGGTGAGCTGATCCAAAGCCTGCACGGCCACACTCAACGCCGTGTTGAACCCCACGGAATACTCGGTGGCACCGACATCGTTGTCGATGGTCTTAGGGATCCCGACGAAGTTCCAATCCCCCTGCAAGGCTAGCTGCCGGAGAATGGCCAGGCTGCCATCTCCCCCCACTCCGATCAGAGCATCCAACCCCAGCCGGTGGTAACCCGTGATCACCTCTGCCGAGCGATCCACCAAGCTGCCATCCGGCATGGGATAGGCGAAGGGGTTGCCCCTGTTCACAGTACCCAGGATGGTGCCGCCATAGCGCAAAATGCCGGAAACCCGCTTCACATCCAGCAGCTCTGCTTCCACCGGTCGCGCCATCAGACCTGCGGTCGCGTTTTTGATGCCGTAAACATCCATGTCATAGTCGCGGGCCCGCCGCACCACTGCTCGGATAACGGCATTGAGGCCGCCACAATCGCCACCGCTGGTGAGGATCCCAATTCGCTTACGTTTTGGCATGGTGCTCCAGGATAACAGCTTGAACAAAGATATGGACTGCCCCGCTCCACAGTTTCAAGCCGACTAGACTTCACTCCTGCAAGCGGATGCTGTGCGGTTTGCTTACAGTGGTTCCGAGGCCCTAGCAGGCTGTGGCCATGGGGTACTTGACCAACCGCAGAGAAGGGGAGGCGACGGCTGGATTACAGGATCCCAAAGAGTATGTCCAGACCTGTGGGTCAAGATGCTGAGCAGAGTTTGCAGTTGGGGAGCGACTCCGCGGACAAGAGGAGTTGTTAAGCATCCTTCACAACAAAGAATTAAGAAATGTTGCCTTGCAAAGCTAGGTTTGGAAAGGTTTTCGCTATCTCTGAGGATAGATCTTGTAGGCAAGACTTGGGGGGAACCATCTGCCGAAAAACCAAAATTAAAATCACTTGTTAAGTAACCTTGATCAAAACCCATTCAAGCGAATGATGGTAGAGATGATGGAGATATTGAGGGAGCCGGTCTGAGTTGGGAGAAGCATGATGACGCAAACCATTGCCCAATGTGCGCTGCGGGGGGCCACAGAGTTGCTCAGCCGTTACCAGCGGGGAGAGCGTCACTTTCCCCAATCTTGTCTGGAGTACGCCTTCTTACGGGGGGTCGATCTGCGCCGGGCCGACCTGCGCGGGTCTGACTTGCATGGGGCCAACCTACGCTATGCCAACCTGCGCGGCAGCAATCTGGCCAATGCCGACTTGCGCTGTGCCGATCTGCGCTATGCCGACCTGGAGGGAGCCTGTTTGGAGGGAGCCAATTTAAGCGGAGCCCAGTACAACCACAACACCTGCTTCCCCGCCGGTTTCGATCCGGTAACAGCGGGGATGCAATTGTTCGAGTTTTAGCTTAATCGGCGGGAAGCCCCGCACTGTATGGGTGAGTTGTGTTGACTCAAGAGCACATCAGTGACGAGTCTTGGGAGGTGTTCACCCAAGCTTTCAAGCAAGGTGGGTGCTGCGTTGGAGCCGCAGAAAGCTCTCTAAAAAAGAGGGATCCCCAAGGGGGGATCCCAGGGGTATTTGCTCTGGGTCGCATTGGCTAGGGCTGCGTCCGGAAGCTCTTCACCTCCAAGACTGGCCCCACCTGGGCCACCGTCACCATATCTTCTTTGATCTGTCCCTGGATGGTGACTTCCAACCCCTCTTGTAAGAGCTCTTTGGGGGCGCGGAAGAGGGCGTAGTGCTGGCCGGAAGGGAGCGTCAGCACCCACACCCCCCCTTCGATATCCAGGAACTCGATGGTACCGCTGTATTCTTGCATCACTTCCTCAGCGCTAAACCGGTGCTGCTGGGCTGGGAATCCAAGATGGCTTGCGCTCCCAAATAGGCCAGGCCCAGGCAGAGCAAACCATTGAGGAGCAAGAAGGAGCGCCCCAACCAAGCAGAGGAGCCAAGCCATAGTACCCCCTCGTAGAACAGGGATCCGGACAGGAGCAGATGGGAGGCCATACCGATCGAGAGGCCGACGACCGCCCAACGCCAGCGCCGATGGCCCAGGAACAGCACCATCAACAGGCCGGGGATCAACACGCTGGCAAACAAGGGGTTCAAAGCATTGGTTTGGGCCAAGGCGGTGCCCAGCTCTGGCAGGGAGCTCCCCATCACCTGGAAGGGCCACCGGGGCGCACCCACAATGGCCAACCCTTGCAGGGGGAAGAGACCAGCGCTGCCCAGCAGGATCCCTCCCAGGAGGGGTACTGTTGCCAGCATGGGCTTGGGAGCCAGCCACCAGCGGATCAGCACCAGGATGATGTAGCCGCCCACCACCATCAGCAGCTTGGGCACCAGGGCAATCGGGCCACCATCAAACCAGAAGCGTGGGTTGAGGTAGCCGTTGTTGTTCAGATATTGCAGGAAGTCCTTCAGCCACAGCACTAGGGGGTTCTCCTCTTGCTGACCGGTGGCTCGGGCCAGGGCCCTAGCTGCGTCCAGACGACCGGCGCCGTAGAAGTTCTGCTTGTCGCCGGGCACCGGGGTGGCCGACATCTTCAGCACTTCTTCCACCTTATCCGGATCTTTGATGCCCTGAGCCTGGATCAGCGCTGCTACGCCGGCCACGTGGGGAGTGGCCATGCTAGTGCCTTGGAAGTAGGCAAAGACGGGCTCGTTGGGGTTGCGGCGGTTGATGGTCTGCTGCAGAATGCCGTACTCAGGGTGCTCGGGAGTCTTGGCCCCGCCGGGAGCGGCGATATCTACCCCAACCCCATAGTTGGAGTAGGGGGCTTTGCTGCCATCGGGCCCGGTAGCCGAGACGGCGATGACATGGGGGTAGCGGGCCGGGTAGCTCACCTCGCTTGAGTTTTCATTGCCGGCGGCTGCGATCACCGTCACCCCTTTGCGGTGGGCATAGGCTACGGCCTCTTCCATCAGTTGGGCAGAGGCACGGCTACCCAGGCTGAGGTTGATGATTGTGGCGCCGTGGTCAGCAGCATAGCGGATCCCTTCCACCACATCCGACAGGGATCCAAAGCCATTGGCATCCAGCACCCGCACCGGCATGATCTTGGCCTTGAAGGCGACCCCGGCCACGCCTAGGGTGTTGTTGGTGGATTGGGCGATGGTGCCCGCCACATGGGTGCCATGGCCGTTGAGGTCGGTGGGATCCTCATCGTCATCCACGAAGTCGTAGCCCTTCACAAATTCGGTTTGGGCCAGATCCGGCACCCGTGTCACCCCAGTGTCCACCACGGCTACCGTTACCCCTTCCCCTTGGGAGATGTCCCAGGCTTCCGGCATGCGGATGGCTCGCAGGTTCCATTGCTGGGGATAGAGGCGATCGTTGGGCACAAAAGCGGCCTGGAATTGGTAATTGGGGTGGGCATACTCGACCAGGGCTTCCCGCGAGAGCCGTTGGATTAGCCGCCGTGTGGCTCCTGGATGTTCCGCATTCACATCAAACAGGTAAATAGCCTCCTGGCGGGCAAAAGCGCTGTTGCTGCTGGGTCGCAGCGGCAAATTGTAGGCTTTGGCAAGAGCAGCAATCTCAGTGGGAGTGGCCGTGTTGACAAAGTTGACCACAATGCTGTCGTAGGGGGTGGATCCCTTACCGCAGGCCGTCACCAGCAGTGCCGCCAGGCCAGCGCAGCAGAGACCCAACCAGCGTCTGAAGTTCATCATGCACGCCCTCGGGATCCAAAATTGTTGCCACCAGTATGCCCTCTGGATGGGCAATTGACCAGAAAATCAGCACGCTGCGCCACGAGGCTGTTCCTGTTGTCAACTTTTTCGGGTGCCACTCAGGAAACCCAGAAAAAGGAATCCCTCTGGCCAAACGGTTTGTCCCGATGCATGATGGATCTGTAAGGACTTGAAATACTTCTTAACATCATTTCTCAGTATCTCGTCATCAAAGCCAAGAGAGGAATCAGCATGAGCATCGGATGGCAACGGATACTGCGCGTCGGGGCAAGCTTTTGCCTGGGGCTGTGGATTTGGCTAGGTGGGGGATCCCCGATCTGGGCCCAGCCTGCTTTGCCAGTGGTGGAGATGGAGTTGCCGCAGCCGCCGGTGCCGGTCTTGGATTTGGCGGATCAGTTGACCAGCAATCAGGAAGCGCAACTGGCCGAGCATCTAAACCGGTTAGAGGAAGAAACGGGCTGGAAGCTGCGGGTGCTGACCCAGTTTGACCAAACCCCAGGCCGCCAAGTGAAAGAGTACTGGGGCCTGAACGAGCGCAGCGTTTTGATGGTGGCCGATCCCAGGGGAGGCAACTTGCTGGCCTTTAACGTGGGAGACGCCGTGCGGGAGATCCTGCCGCGTACCTTTTGGATTGAGCTGCAATCTCGCTTCGGCAACCAGTTCTACGTGCGAGAGCACGGCACTCAGCGCGCCATTTTGGAAACCGTTGACGTTTTGGATCGCTGTTTTCACCAAGGGGGCTGCCGTGTGGTGCCCGGGCTGCCGCAGGAGCAGTGGATCCTAACGCTGCTCACCTCTATCTTAGGCGGGATCGTCTTCGGGTTTGCCGGCAAACCCCGCCACGCGGAGGAGCTGTTTAACTGGCGCTGGGCTTTGCTTATCTCTCCCTTGTGGTTCATTTTGTTTGGGGCCTTCGGCATCGGCCCGGTGATCACCCGCACCCAGGATTGGCTCCCGCTGGTGCGCAACATCCTGGGCTTTCTGGCAGGAGCCCTGGTGATCTATTTGGCCCCCATTGCCCGACCGGCAGCGGAGCAGCAGTAGCCGTCCTGCCCAGTTAAGGCCAAGCCCCATTCCCCTCTCCCTCTGGGAGGGGGGTAAGCCTCCGGGTCGAGAAAGAATCCTCCGCCTATTGTCCCCCGCAGCAAGCCAGAGGCTAGGGCGAGAACGCTGGGAGCTTCGACGGGAGCAACTTCCCAAGAGAGAATGCTAGAATCAATAGAGCTAGATTGCTGATGTAGCTCAGTTGGTAGAGCACTCGACTTGTAATCGAGCGGTCGTCAGTTCGAGTCTGACCATCAGCTTTGCAGGCGGCCCCCGCTATCCCAGGAGAGGAACTCAGCTTTGACTCTGGCGGTTTGGTTAAATTGACTTCAGTGGGATCCTGCCCCCTCACCCCCTCAGAGGCGGATCCCCGCGCAGGGTATCTGCCGGTTTGTTCCTTTGTGTTCTCTAGAGGTCTATGTCGGGTCTGCCAGCCGCTACAGTTCGTCGATTGCAAAAGCTGCCCCAGGTGCCCTCGGTATGGGAAGGGGATCGCCACAGCCTACCAGGCTCCCTAGCCCTGGGATCCCAGAGCTCCTCGGGTTTGGCTGAGGGGGAGTGCATTTTATGGGTAGATGGCGTTCAGGGCGTGGTGCGAGCTATGGAGGTGGTGCCTGCTGGCTCCGGCCTTGAGCCGATGGTGCGAACTTTGATCATGGCCATGGAGCGGCCCAATGCTGCCTTGCCGGCTCGTCCGCAAAAGGTCGTTGTGCGGGATCGGGAGGTACAGTTTTTCCTGCGCGGCATTTTGCACGAGCTGGACATCAAAGTGGAATGCCAGCCGGAATTGCCGCTGATCGACGAGATCCTGCAGAGTTTTGCAGAGGCCAGTGAGCAGATCCCGCCTTCGCTGCCGGAGAACTACGCGAAGCTGCTGGCCGGCAAAGCCCTCACCCTCTGGCAAGATGCCCCCTGGGACTATCTGGAGGATCACCAAATCTTGGCGATTGAGCTAAATCGCTGGGACATTGAAACCCTCTACGTCTCGGTCATGGGGCGGCTGGGAATGGAGTACGGGGTTCTTTTTTATCGCTCGCTGCACTCCCTCAAACGGTTTCGCCAGGACGCGGGCCAACCAGATACTCCCGAAGAGATGGAGGAAGCCTTCCTCAGGCAAGATTGTCTCTATCTCACCTTCCAAGCTCGCAATCTCGAACTCAACGAGCTGCCAGACCTGGACTTGGCTGATCTGGATCCCGAAGAAATCGAGCCGAACTTCGGCACCATCCACCCTCTCGAGGGCCTGCGCGTTGTTTTGCAGGAAGACGAGGCGGCGGCTTTGGCGGTGGCTTTGGAGGCCTTGCATCGTTTTTTGAAGCAGTACCACCGCAAGCTGGAAGAGGATTTCCAACCCTGTCAGGGTCGGTATCGCATTCCCAACCCACAGGCACCAGGGGAAACCCTCTCGGTGCAAGTGCGCACCCTGCCCGACTTGGCTGTAGAGCTTCTGGAGCTAGAAGGAGACGAAGAAGAGCACACCCAAACCTTGCTGCGAGATGATCTCGTGCCTGAGGGTGCGCAGCTCGGCCTGGGGGTGTTGCCCTGGACCACAGTGGAGGCGCTGCGCCGCACAGGGCAATGGCATCCTCTCCCCCAAAGTAAGCTGGTGCAAAGGGGTGAAGGGCTGCCGGTGGTGATCGTACGCACCTCCCGCTCCAAGGCAAAGCAGTTGATCGAGAATCTGCGCGGCGAAGGCGGGCCCCAGGGTGTTTGTTTTAACACAGGGGTGGATCCCTTTGCTGGCAGCCGCTACGCCTTGGAAATTGTCCAAACGGGCAACCGCGACCTGCACCTGTTCGGAGAATTTCCCGAAGACGATCCTGTTCACTCGATAGCCCGCGAACGCTGGGAACGGCGTTGCCGCGAGACGGGCGGCTATTGTGGCCTGGTGGTGGCGATGGGGATAAATTCCAACTGGCCAGAGCTGCAGGTGCGCCACATTCTGGCCCTGTTTGAGATGCAGGCGCTCAACCCGACGCGATTGGGTCTGGGGCCGATGGTGCGCATCAGCCGACAGTTGCACTTTCCCTAAGGATCTTGAAAAATCCTTGCGCGAAAAGTCCTTGGGCTAGCCCATGGCTACAAGCCAATCCAGGGATTGGAGCTTAATAGCATTGACTACAGCCTGTTTAAAGTGGGGTACAGGTTGCAAGAGGGAGGAGAGTAAAGAGATGCCAACCCATTCTTTGGATCTACGGCAAAGAGTCGTGGCAGCTTATCAGGCAGGTCAGACCTCTATCCGCCAGGTAGCTGAACGGTTCATGGTGACCAAAAGAACAGTACACCGCTGGGTGCGACAGTACCAAC
>NZ_JANSJA010000173.1:0-7705 GCF_047462335.1 Synechococcus sp. H60.1 | reverse complement strand
TCCCTTCTCTCCTTCCTCTTAAAACCTGTACCCTATTTTAAATTAACAGGCTGTAGTCGAAGCCAGAGTAAGTGTAGCATCGGGAATGGCAGACTAAGAAGCGACGCTGACGCAGTTTTTAGAGTTCACTTGCACGTGGTATTTGTAACAAAATACCGGTCACTAAAGTGTATTGGGAAGGGCTAGGCTTTGGCATGATTTGCTGCCTAGAAATTGTGAAGCAATACATCCAGAATCAGTCAGAGGGTGCTATCCATCCCCACCGTATAGACGGTGGGGAATTCCGCACCTTACGTTAAACCAGGTGAAAACACCTTGCCGCTGATCCAAGCGCTTCGCGCCGCCGGCGCGCTTGCGACAGCGTTGCGTAGCAATAACGACGTAGAGAAACGTTTCGTTGCTATTTGAATTGAAATGACCATAATCCCTGAGCCGATAGAGCTGCCGCTGCGCTCGCCCCAACGAGCAGTTTTATGGACCGTCCATTTATTGATCCCCGTGACAGAATGGCCCTAGAGGCGGGGATTGAGGTCGCACATGGCTTGGGCAGTTGGCCAACACTTGCAGGGGGGGCGCTACCGCGTCGAGGCCGTTTTGGGGGAAGGGGGCTTCGGCATCACCTACCGAGCCTGGGATAGCGTCCGCGCTGACTATGTGGTTATCAAGGTCTTGAACGACAGCCTCCGCGAGGATCCCGACTATCCTCGCCTTCAGCAGAACTTCATGAACGAGGCGCTACAACTGGCCCGCTGCCGCCATCCCCATGTGGTGAAGGTGGAAGAGGTGATCTGGGAGCAAGATCGCTGGTGCATTGTGATGGAGTACATCCGTGGCCAGACTCTGCACCAGCTTTTGCGCCAAAAGGGATCGTTGCCTCTGCCGGAAGCCCTGCGCCTGACGCGGGAGGTGGGATCCGCCCTCATGGCTCTGCACGAACAGGGGATCCTGCACCGCGATGTGAAGCCGGCCAACATCCTAGTACGGGAGGGATCTGGGCAGGCGGTGTTGATCGACTTTGGCCTGGCGCGGACTTACACGCAGGGGCTCATCCAACGCCACACCTCCTATGGCACCGATGGCTACGCCCCCCTGGAGCAGTACGACAGCCTGCGCCGCCGCGGCGCCTTCACCGATGTCTACGCCTTGGCTGCCACCCTCTACACCCTGCTGACAGGGATGGTGCCCTTGTGCGCGCCGGTGCGGGCTACAGGCCGTCAGTTGGATCCTCCCCGCAGCCTCAACCCCAGTATTCCTGAAGAGGTGGAGGCCGCCATCCTCAAAGGGATGGCTCTCCACCCCGAGGATCGCCCGCAAACGGTAGCCGAGTGGCTGGCTCTGCTGCCGGCAGAGAAGCAGCCAGCTACCTTTGAGCCCGCCATCCGCACTCAAGAGCTGCGGGAACTGGAACGGCTTCTGGTCCAGCAGCAACCTCAAGATGAGCTGGAGCAGCTCCTGGCCCAGCACTCGGCAGAAGAGCTGGAGCGCCTGGTGGCACCCCCTACCCCTGCCACAGCAAAAAGGGAGGCAGGCTCCAGATCCCCAATTTTCCCTAAGGTCGGTCGAGAGGGATCCCTGCCTGCAACCCCCTCCTGGCCCGACTGGGTGGGAGAAGCGGCTCCTGCCCTGCAAGGGCTATGGGATCGGCTGCGGGCTGGCCAGTGGGGGGAAGCCGATCGCTGGACGACGGCTTTGCTGCTTAAACTCAGTGGGCGCTCCCAGGTGGGCTTTTTCGATCCCAAGGATGTTGAAGCTTTCCCCTGCCCGATGCTGCGGCTAATCGACCAACTTTGGACGCAGGCCAGCCATGGACGCTTTGGCTTTACCGTCCAGAAGCAGCTCTGGCAGGAGTGTGACTCGGAGAAAAGGGGAGGGCTCAGCTCGAGATCCTTCTCGGCCTTGCCCCGCGAAGAGTGTATGGGAGAGAAAGTGGGCTGGCAGATCCAGGGCCGCTGGCTGGAGTACGGGGAGCTCAAAACCAACTTGGAAGCGCCCAAGGGCCATCTGCCGGTAGGCTTTTTCTGGGGCTACTCAGGTGGCTTACGCGCAGCGCTGCTGATGCTGGATCGGGCGGTACTGAAAAAGTTCAAAGCCTGCCTGTAAAAAACTCTTCTCTCCCTGGGATAGCAAACGGCGAAAAAAGGTGAGAGTGTCCGCACCTCTCCTCAAGGAATCGAGGAGGATTCCTGAGCACTCCCTCCTTTCTCCAAAAGGGAAGCTGCCCGAGGGTCTTCACGAACAGCCAGCCCCAGGTGAATCAGCGCTGTCTCAACAGTATTGACCTGCTCTGCTAGAGCTTTCCACCCTCTTGCTTTTACACCGTAGCGCTTGCCAAAGTAAGCCCGAGCAGCTGCAAAGGAAGCAAAAGATTTTTTGAGGGTCGCTGCTGTCCAGGGCTTGGCCTTCAGCCGTAGCCAGTTCCGTTGACCTTGCTGTTGTCTCTCAGCAACAAGTTGCCCTGTCAACTCAAGGAGCTCGGCATAATTGCGCCGCGAGGCGGCGATTGCCGTTTCAAGACTCTCGATGAGACCCATGGTTATCCTCCAGAGGTAACTTCTCTTGATAGTAAATATCCTGCTCGTTCTCCGGAAGCAACTTTCTAGAACCGGCAGAAGGCAGGTTAGTTTCAAAAATAGACATGATCTTGTTCAGGTAACTTTGCAGCAAGCTCCTAACCCCTGGCATGGGAAGGTGATCCACCACATTCTGAAGCTGGTCAAAGAGATGCTTAAGTCTCTTCAGATCTAAAATGGCACGACTGACAATCTCCTGGACTCGAAGCTGCTCTTCCGCAAGCTCTCTTATTCTATTGGCTAGCCTTTGATTTTCAAGCTCTTTCTCGGTGAGCAAACTTAAAGCTGCTTCCTCAGTCTCGACTATTTTAAGCTCAAGCTTTAGGTTCTGCTCTTCCAGAGACTCAATCTGCTCGATTAATAAATCTGACTCAAGCAAAGAATTAAAGCTAATGCCCCTACTCAGTAGAAAGCTAACAAGCAAGTCGCTGCAATCTTGTCTTTGGAGCTGCAGTTCTCTGAGTTTAGGCTCCGCTAATTCCTTCAACACTTTATGAGCTATTCCTATCCCCAAGCAATCGCCGTCGCCATGCCCGGGAATACTAACCCTCAAATTCCCGAGAACGGCTTGCGTGTGATGTCTGGCACGACGATGGATAATTTCCCAACCCCACTCTCTTGCTTGACGCAAGATATCCCGTTTCCGCCAATTTCTTGGAGACTGAGTAATGGCTTGAATCTCTCTCTCCTGCTGTATGACGTCCTCTCGCCTTTTAAGGAGATCAAGGAGATACTCTAGCTCCCCTTCGCTGAAACCCATGCAACAACGCCCTTGAGTGAGACTCTCCTCCTCAGCTTATTCAGCTTTCACCGAGACCAGGAGAACATCTCAAAAGTTGTTAACGTTAAGAGATGCTTTGTAGCTTTTCCAGCAAGCTTTCTCAGTAACACCTGAGAC
The DNA here is from genome assembly GCF_047462335.1 of Synechococcus sp. H60.1. Lineage (NCBI taxonomy): Bacteria > Bacillati > Cyanobacteriota > Cyanophyceae > Synechococcales > Synechococcaceae > Synechococcus > Synechococcus sp. H60.1. The sequence goes on along the minus strand of NZ_JANSJA010000173.1, from coordinate 4,237 downwards.
AACACAGCAGCAGAGCGAGCAAGCTCTGTAAAAGAACTCCCCTCTCCTTTGGGGAGAGGGGCTGGGGGTGAGGGGGGTGGAGAGCCTTAGTAGCGATGCACCAGCCTGTTGAGGGGCTTGAAGATATCCGCCTCAAATTTCTTGCCCTTGAGCATGCGGTTCCAGTACAGCCAAGGCAAGAGGTGCACTTTGGCCAGGTACATAGAGTAGCGCTCCCGCGTTGGATCCAGGGGGAAGGAAGGGGCGAGCTTCCCATCGTAGGCAAACTCCGCCATGATTAGGGAGTTATAGCCGGTGATCAGGGGGCAGCAGGTGTAGCCGTCGTAGCGGGCCGGCAGCGGCTTCGACTGCATGGCCGCCAAGAGGTTTTCCGCTAGCACCGGCGCCTGCTTGCGGGCTGCGGCTGCCGTCTTGGAAGTCGGTAGGGAAGAGGCATCCCCCAGAGCAAATACGTTGGGGTAGCGGGGGTGTTGCAGCGTCCACTTGTCCACCTCCACCCAGCCACCAGGTCCCGCGAGGGGGCTGCGCTTGACAAAGTCCGGGGCGCTCATGGGCGGGGCCACGTGGATCATGTCGTAGTGCAGGCTTACCTCTTCCTTGCCCTTGTCGGTGGTGACTTCAAAGATGGCCTCCTGCGTCTCGGGCCGGATGGCTTTGAGGTTGTGCTTGAACTTTACCTGGATCCCGCGCCGCTCCACCACTTTCTCCAGGGCGGCGCTGTATTCTGGCACCGCGAAGAGGGTGGGAGTGGCAGTACAAAAGATAACTTTGGTGTTGACCCCAACGCCGCTTTTGCTCTTAAAGACGTCGTCGGCCATGTACATGATTTTCTGGGGCGCGCCGCCGCACTTGATGGGAGTGGCGGGGTAGGTGAAGATGGCCGTGCCCCCCTGGAAGTTACGGATGGTCTCCCAGGTGTAGGGGGCGTAGTCTTTGGAGTAATTGCTGGTCACGCCGCCCTTGCCCAATGCTTCCGGCAGACCCTCGATCAGGTGCCAGTCAATTTGGATCCCGGGGGCCATGATGAGGTAGTCGTATTCGATAACTTGGCCGGCCTCGGTGATGACGCGGTTGTGATCCGGATCCAGCTCGGCCACCCGCGCCTGGATCCACTTGGCTCCCCTGGGGATGACGGTTTTTTCATCGCGAACAAACTTGGCCAGCGGCGCAATGCCCCCGCCCACCAGCGTCCAGCCGGGCTGGTAGTAGTGCTTGTCGGAGGGCTCGATGATGGCAATGTCGAGGTTGCGCTGGCGCTCCAGCAACTGGGCGGCTGCGCTGATGCCGGCTGCCCCTCCCCCGACAACAACAATCTGATGGCGAATAACTGTAGGAGAACTCCCAGAAGCAGCCCCCTGCACCTCGGAGCGCGCGCCGTTTTGCGGCACTGCTGCTGACTGGGCTTGCAATTCCCTTGGCTTTGTAGTCGGTACTACCATAACTCCCTCAAAACGGAAACAAAAAAAGAAACCGCTAGGCTCAATTGGCCATATTAAAAAACAGCAAAAGAGCCAGCTCACCTGTCCAGGAGCCCGGACAGGTCAGCCGAAGCCCTTTGGCTTCCTACAGGCTCTAGCTAATCATACTACCTAATAAGAATATGCTCATCCTTTCTATCTATCGAGAACTTTAAGCAAAACTTAGCCGGCTCCTTAAACGTTGTTGACGCTTGTCTTGGTAAAGAGCCCCCCGAAGGACACCTTGCCAGGAAGGGCCCATGGCATTGGTTAGGCTATCAGAGATAAGGAGGGCAGGCAGCCCATCCACCCCTCGCGGTGTTGTAACTCAAGACTCCGAATCATGGCTAAACCTTCATCCCTTGAGCTGCTCCCAGCCCCTGCCTGGCATGCCCTGTCGGAGGAGCAAGCCATCCAGGAACTCCTCGGAGAGGAGATGTCTTTGGCGGGGCTGTTGGAAAAGGGCCTCTCTCAAGCTGAAGTGGAGAAGAGGCAGCGGCAATACGGCCCCAATGAGCTGAAAGCCAAAGCTGCAACGCCGGCCTGGGTCAAGTTTCTGCAGCAGTTTAACCAGTCCCTCCTTTATATCCTGATGGTGGCTGGGGCGGTCAAGGCGTTCCTGGGATCCTGGCGCAACGCCATCGTGATCTGGGCGGTGGTGGTGATCAACGCCCTCATCAGCTACATCCAAGAGGCCAAGGCGGAGGAGGCAATCGCTGCCCTGGCCAAGTCGGTGGTGACTGAAGTCACGGTGCTGCGGGAGGGGCAGAAAGTGCGGCTGCCCTCGCGGGAGCTGGTGCCGGGGGATGTGGTGCTCTTGAGCTCGGGAGACAGGGTGCCCGCCGACCTGCGCCTGCTGAGTGCGCGCAACTTGCAGGTGGACGAATCGGCCCTCACGGGAGAGTCGGTGCCGGTGGAAAAACGGCTGGGATCCCTCCCTGAAGACACGCCTTTGGCCGACCGCCAGAACATGGCTTACGCCGGCAGCTTCGTCACCTTTGGCCAAGGGGCGGGGGTGGTGGTGGCCATCGGCAACCAGACCCAAACAGGTCGCATCTCCCAGCTCATTGAAGAAGGGGGATCCCTGCAAACTCCCCTGACGCGCAAGTTTGAGGCCTTCAGCCTGACCTTGCTGAAAATTATCCTCACCTTGGCTGCGTTCACTTTTTTGGTGGGGCTGGTGCAGGGCCAAGCGGCAGCAAGCGTCTTTGAAGCGGCAGTGGCGCTGGCGGTGAGTGCTATTCCCGAAGGCTTGCCGGCGGTAGTTACCGTAACCCTGGCCATTGGGGTTTCCCGCATGGCCCGCCGCCATGCCATCATCCGCAAGTTGCCGGCGGTAGAAACCCTGGGCAGCGCCACGGTGATTTGCTCGGACAAAACCGGCACCCTCACAGAAAACCAGATGACGGTGCAGGCCATCTACGCCGGATCCCGGCTCTACCGGGTTACCGGCAGTGGCTACAGCCCCCACGGCCAAATCCTGTTTCAGGAGGCCAATTCCCCTGGCGAACTTCGCCAATGGCCTGCCTTGGAGGCTTGCCTGGTGGCCGGCTGCCTCTGCAACGACAGCCGCCTCCAACCCAAGGACGACGGTCAGTGGGAAGTTGTAGGGGATCCCACCGAGGCGGCTCTGCTCGTAGCCGCCCAGAAAGGGGGGCTGGATCGAGACGATCTGCAGCGCCGTCGCCCTCGCCTAGACAGCATCCCCTTTGAATCCGAGTTTCAGTACATGGCCACCCTGCACCGGTTGGGGCCGGAGGAGCACTGTATCTACGTCAAGGGATCCGTAGAAGCTCTCTTGCCCCGCTGCCGCAGCCAGATGGGTCCCCAAGGGGAGATCCAGCCCTTGGAAGCAGAGCGGATTTGCCAGCAGGTGGAGGCCTTGGCGCGGCAGGGGCTGCGAGTCCTGGCCTTTGCCCAAAAAGCCGTCCCCCCTAGCCAAACTCAGGTGGATCACTCAGATCTGCAGGAAGGGCTGATTTTCTTGGGCTTGCAGGGGATGATCGACCCGCCGCGGCCGGAGGCCATTGCCGCTGTGCGCTCCTGCCAGACTGCCGGGATCCAAGTCAAGATGATTACCGGCGACCATGTGCTTACAGCCCAAGCCATTGCTGAGCAGATAGGCCTGGGCGGTGGCAAACCGGTAAAAGCCTACAGCGGCCGGGATCTGGAGCAGCTTAGCCCAGAGGAGTTTGTCACTGCCGCCAAGGAGGGATCCGTCTTTGCGCGGGTGGTGCCGGAGCAAAAGCTGCGCCTGGTGAAGGCCTTGCAGTCGCAGGGTCAGATCGTGGCCATGACCGGCGATGGAGTTAACGACGCGCCGGCCTTGAAGCAGGCAGATGTGGGCATTGCCATGGGGAGGGGCGGCACGGAAGTGGCCAAGGCTGCCGCCGACATGATCTTGACCGATGACAACTTCGCCTCCATCGAGGCTGCCGTCGAAGAGGGGCGCACCGTTTACAACAACCTCCTTAAAGCCATCGCCTTCATCCTGCCGGTGAACGGGGGAGAGTCGATGACCCTTCTTCTTAGCGTGCTCCTCAACCGCGAGCTCCCCATTTTGGCCATTCAAGTGCTATGGCTGAACATGATTAACTCCATCACCATGACGGTGCCGCTCTCCTTCGAGCCCACCACGGGGAGGGAGATGACCCAACCACCGCGGGATCCCAACGCCAATTTGCTCTCTCCTAGGCTGCTGCAGCGCATCCTACTGGTGTCGGTATTTAACGTAAGGTGCGGAATTCCCCACCGTCTATACGGTGGGGATGGATAGCACC
>NZ_JANSJA010000172.1:0-31002 GCF_047462335.1 Synechococcus sp. H60.1 | reverse complement strand
AACTTTCTGGATGACTTCAAAAGTGGCTTGACCCGTGCCAAGAAGAATTTCTCCAACTTTTTGGGTGGTCTCGATACCTGTACCAATGACAGTTTGCACAACTGACCCGGTAACCTTGCCTATATCAAAGGGGGTCTCTACAACTTTTCCGCCAATCTGGGCAAAACCTTTGAAGACCCCCTCAAGAATGTCTTGCATGGTCAATGGCACCCCCTGGGAGCTGAGACCAGCAAAATACTAGTACTATCTTACCCGCGCCGCATGGCGGTAACCCCCGTGGGATCCAGCACCTTGCCGCGCTCTACCTCGGCATAGACCAGGTAGCGATCGCCACACTCCATCCAACTTCTGACACGGCACTCTAGGTAAGCCAGGGCATCCAATAGAACCGGGCAGCCATTTTCGGCAGTGGTGATGGCCAAACCGGCAAAGCGGTCTTCACCAGGGCGCTGGGGTCGTTGAAAGTGTCGCTGCAGGCTGCTGCTTTTGCCCTCCCGCAAAATGTTCAGCACAAAAGGCGCTTGGGGACGGGTGAGCAGTTCTGCCTCGCTGTCCCTACTTACAGAAAGGGTTAGGCCAGGGGGGTTGAAGCTGGCCTGGGCCACCGAGGAGGTGAGGAAGCCGCGCGGGATCCCATCTTGCAGGGCGGTCACCACACAGAGGGATCCCACAACCCGGCTGAGGGCCTGCCCCAGCCGATCCGCCTGAGTTTCAACACCGCCTTGGCGGGGGGCACGGGCTCGCTTGGCCTTGCGCAGGGCTTGGGCAAACTGGGATCCCGCCTCCTGACAGGCTTCCAGGACGGCGGGGGTAGGCTTGAACCTGGCGCGGATGGTGGCAAACCCTAGGGTAAAGCCGGCGTTGAGCAACTTGCTTTCAATGAGATCCACAGCTTCACCGCTCCAGCCATAGGAGCCGAAGACCCCGGCCAGCTTGCTGGTGGGAACAGAAGAGAGGATAATGCCTAGGGCTGTTTGGATCTGGACAGGGGGGTGGCCGGCCAAGGTAGGGGATCCGATAATGAACCCTTGGCAGCGCTCCAGGGCCTGGGCAATCTCTTCAGGGGTAGCCCATTCGCAGTTAATCCGCTCCACGGTAACTCCTGCTCGCTCCAAGCCTTGGGCAATGGCTACCGCCATCAGGCCCGTGTTCCCGTAGGCAGAGGTATAGAGGAGAGCTACCCGCTGCTCCAAGGGATCCTCTTCACACCAAAGCTGGTAGTCTAGACGCAGCCGCCGCAGGCTGTGGCGCACCAAGGGGCCGTGGGCGGGGGCGTAGATCTGGGCGGGGAACTCCTCCAGCTTGGCCAGGGCTGCTTTTACCTGGGGCGCTTGGCTGCGGTGTAAGCAGTCGAAGTAGTAGCGGCGATCCTCGCTAAGCTGCCGCCAGTGCTCGTCGAACACCTGCTCGTCGCAGACATGGGCACCAAACAGCTTGTCGGTAAAGAGGATCCCAGTGGCTGGGTCGTAGGTGCAGAGGGCATCGGGGTGGCGGGGCGTGGGGACAGTGCGAAAGTGCAGCTCATGGCCCTCGCCTAGATCCAGGCAATCCCCATCCCGGATTACCCGCAGGCGAAAGGACTGGTCATTGCCGTAGGGAATGCCAAAATCGGCGGCCTCCTCTTCATCCCGGCTAGGAGGCGGGGATTCCCTGCCCTCAAAAGCGGCTCGCAGGGTGAGGGATCCCGGCTTAGAGCAGAGCACCACTGCATAGGGAGCCAGCGGCAGAAGTGCCTTGAGGGTGGCAAGGCGGTTGAAGTTGACGTGGCTGAGCAGGATAAAGTCCAGCCGCTGCAGGTACTGGTGCTGGGCCAGCTCCTCGAGAAAAATGTCTGTAAACGACTCCCCCGGCGGATCAATGAGCAAGGTCTGCCGGGCCTGGATGAGGTAACTGTTGGCCGTGGTGCCCCGCTGCCGGGCGTATTCCAGCTCAAACTTGAGGCGATCCCAGGTGCGAGAGCGGAGAACCAAGGTAGAGGGGCCGATAACGGCCACTTGAACATCGCGAGTGGGAGTTTTGCTCGCCATAGCAGTCTCCAGGGGGCCTCTGTCCCCACCTTGCCACGAAACTGGGGAAATGGGGATCCCTTTTCCTCTATGGAAAGCTTCGAGAGCTAACGTAGAATTTGTCCATTCCCTGGAAGTGTTTGCGATGGCCCAAGCTTCTGGATCCGCCGCTGTTTCTACTCCTGCCTGGCATAGTCTTCCTCTTCCCGCTGTTATCCAGAAGTTGCAGACCGATCCCGATTCTGGCCTGACTACCCAGCAGGTGATCCAAAGGCAGCGGGAATTCGGTCCCAACGAGCTGATCTCCACTTCTGGCCGCAGCGCCTGGCAGCTCTTTCTCGACCAATTCCGCAACGTCATGTTGCTGATGCTGATTGCCGTGGCGGCGATCTCAGCCCTTTTGGATTGGCAAAAGAGAGAGTTTCCTAAAGATGCCCTAGCCATTTTGCTGGTTGTAGGTCTCAATGGCCTGCTGGGCTACTTGCAAGAAAGCCGGGCGGAAAAAGCGCTGGCGGCCCTAAAAAAATTGGCCTCCCCCAGCGTGCGGGTGCAGCGGGACGGGCTGTGGCAGGAGATCCCTGCCAACCAGTTGGTGCCAGGGGATCGGGTGCTGCTGGAAGCAGGGGTGCAGATCCCAGCCGATGGGCGCTTGGCGGAAGCGGTGAACCTACAGGTGCGAGAGGCGGCCCTGACCGGAGAGGCGGTACCGGTTACCAAGCAGGCTGATTGTGTCCTCCCCGAAGACACAGAGCTGGGCGAGCGGCGCAACATGGCCTTCATGGGCACGGAGGTGCTGCAGGGGCGAGGGATCCTCTTGGTTACTGCCACCGGCATGAACACGGAGCTGGGCAAGGTGGCCAGGCTGCTGCAGACGGTGGAAAACGAGCCCACCCCCCTGCAGCGGCGCATGAGCCAGTTGGGCAATGTGCTGGTGTCGGGATCCCTGGCCTTGGTGGCGCTGGTGGTGATCGTGGGGCTGCTCCAAGCCGGGAGCATGGCGCCTTTTGCCTCGCTGCTGGAAACTTCCCTCAGCATGGCCGTGGCGGTGGTGCCGGAGGGGCTGCCGGCTGTCATCACGGTTACCTTGGCCATCGGCACCCAGCGCATGGTGCGCCGCAACGCCTTGATCCGCCGCCTGCCGGCCGTAGAGACCCTGGGATCTGTCACCACCATCTGCTCCGACAAGACCGGCACCCTCACCGAAAACAAAATGGTGGTTACCGACATCCTCACCCCCGAGCGCCACTACCACGTCAGCGGCAGCGGTTATATTCCCAAGGGATCCTTCTACTGCGGCGGCCAGCCCATCGATCCCCAGCGTGCCCCCGATTTGCAGGCCCTTCTCAGGGCGGTGGTCTTCTGCAACGATGCCCTGTTGCAAGCCAATCTCTCAGCCCAGCGCGGCGCTGCCCCCACCTGGTCAATCCTGGGGGATCCCACCGAGGCCGCCCTGCTGGTGGCTGCCGCCAAGGCCAACCTGCAGAAAGCCTCTTTGCAAGAGCAGCACCCGCGGGTGCAGGAGATCCCTTTTAGCTCGGAACGCAAGCGCATGAGCGTGGTGGTGCAAGAGGAGGGCAGCTACCGCATCTACGTCAAGGGATCCGCGGAGCTGGTGCTGGAGCAGTGCACCTATATCCAGAAAAGCGGAACTTGGCAGGCCCTCTCAGAAGCCGATCGCCAGGCCATTTTGGGCGCCAACAACCGCCTCGCCGGCCAGGGCATCCGGGTTTTGGGGGTGGCCACTCAGCAGTTGCCGCGGATCCCGGAGAACCTGGAGGAGATCGAGCGCAACCTGGTGTGGCTGGGCCTAGTGGGCATGTACGATCCCCCTCGGCCCGAAGCGCGGGAAGCGGTAGCCCGCTGCCGGCAGGCCGGGATCCGCACCCTGATGATTACCGGCGATCACCAACTCACCGCCATCGCTATTGCCCGCGAGCTGGGCATTCTCGACTCCGAGAACCAGGCCATTGATGGGCGCACCCTCTCCCGGCTGAGCTTTGAGGAGCTGATGGAGACGGTGCAGAAAGTCAACGTCTACGCCCGCGTGGCTCCCGAACACAAGCTGCGCATCGTGCAGGCCCTGCAAAAGCAAAACCAGTTTGTGGCCATGACCGGCGATGGCGTCAACGACGCCCCTGCCCTGCGCCAAGCGGATATCGGCATTGCCATGGGCATCACCGGCACCGATGTCAGCAAAGAGGCCAGCGACATGGTGCTGCTAGACGACAACTTCGCCACCATCGTAGCGGCCATCGAAGAAGGGCGGGTGGTCTACAGCAACATCCGCCGCTTCGTGAAATACATCCTGGGCAGCAACATCGGCGAGGTGTTGACCGTGGCTGCTGCACCCCTTCTAGGCCTAGAGGACGTGCCGCTGACGCCCCTGCAGATCCTCTGGATGAACTTGGTAACCGACGGCCTGCCCGCTTTGGCTTTGGCAATGGAGCCAGCAGAGCCAGGGGTGATGCAGCGCCCCCCCTTCAACCCCAAAGAAAGCATCTTTGCCCAAGGGCTCGGCGCCTACATGGTGCGCATTGGCGTCGTCTTTGGCTTGGCGACGATCCTCATGATGGCGATTGTGGAAGCCTACATTGTTCACTGGCGCACGATGGTCTTCACCACCCTGTGTATTGCCCAGATGGGCCATGCGCTGGCGGTTCGCTCTAATGACAAGCTGACCATCGAGCTCAACCCCTTTTCCAACCCCTACCTGCTGGGGGCGGTGCTGACCACTTTGCTGCTGCAGTTGGCCCTGCTCTATGTGCCCTTCCTACGCGACTTTTTCGGGACAGAAGAACTGACCCTCACTGAGCTGCTCATTTGCGTCGGCTTTAGCACAGTAGTGATGGTCTGGGTAGATCTGGAAAAACTCTACTGCCGCTGGCGCCCCCGTTAAGGCTAGCTTCCATGGTTTCCTCCTTTGCCAAAAGCTTTTTCCCAGGGCAGGGTAGGGCAGCTTTTTTCCGCAACTTAACTGAGCGATTCTGCGGAAACCAGAAGATAAGCTGGAAGCAGCCGCCACCAGAAAAGAGCTGGGGATAGAGATAATGCTGCCGGGCTGGGCCAGCTTTATGCTTGGGGGGATTGTTTTGGTTCTCGGAGCACTTCTAGGGCTTGGCTGGCTCCGGCGGCGGATCCCTCTCTTTAAGAGAGTTTTCAAGCTCATTTTCAAGGGATCGCTGGCAACTTCCAGCCCGGAGGCCCGTTTCCGCGCAGCGCTGGAAGCCAGCCTGGATGCCATTTATCTGTTGGAGGCGGTGCGGGATCCTTTTACCGGCGAGATTGTGGACTTTGTCTTCGTCGATGTCAACGCCAAAGGGGAGGAGCTGATTTCCCGCCGCCGGGAGGAGATCCTCGGCCAAAGGCTGTGCGAGCTGTTGCCCATCAACCGCACGGCTGGCTTTTTTGAAAAATACAAGCGGGTGGTGGAAACCCGCATCCCCCTGGAAGAGGAGTTTCCCATCTCCGGCCAGCCGGGCTTGCGGGCCCGTTGGCTCCACCACCAGGTGGTGCCGGTGGGGGATGGGATCCTCATCACCAGCCGCAACATCAGCGAGCAGGTTGAGAGAGAGCAGGCGCTGCAGGAAAGCGAGTCCCGCTATCGCGCCCTCTACGAGGCAATCCCAGACATGATTTTGGAGATTGCTGCCGACGGTCGCATCCTCGACTGCAAGCCGTCCCGCTACTTCGCCACTCTGCACCCCCCTCAGGACTACATTGGCCGCCGGGTTCAGGAGATTTTGCCTCCTGCTTTGCGGGAGGAATACGAGGCTCTGGGGAAGCGGGCTCTGGCCAACCAGACCGCCGAATACCTGGAGTACGAGATTGAGCCCCAGCCAGGAGTCAAGCAGTATCGCAGGGCCTGTATCGTTGCCCACGGCAGCGAGAAGCTCTACGTCTTGGTGCGGGACATCACAGAGCGCAAGCGGGCTGAGCTAGAGCTCAAAGTGGCCGAGGAAAAACAAAGGGCCATTCTGGCAGCCATCCCGGATCTCATCTTTCACCTCGATAGCCAGGGCGTTTGCCTGGGAGTGAGCTGTGGGGGGGAGGTGCGGCCCTACGGCTTGCCAGAAACTTACCTGGGGCGCTCACCCCACGAACTCCTGCCCCCAGACCTGGCGGAGCGGCGGCTTGCCTATATTCGCCAAGCCCTGGCCACCCAAACCCTGCAGCGCTATGAGCAAAGCCTGGAAATCGATGGCGAGGTGCGCCACGAGGAGGTGCGCATTGCCCCTCTGAATGCGCAGGAAGTGGTGCTCATCATTCGCGACATCACGGAGCGGGTGCAGGCACAGCAAGCCCTGCAAGAGAGCGAGCAGAAGTTCCGCGCCCTGTTTGAAAATGCTGCCGTGGCCATCCTCATTCGCCATGCCGAAACGGGCGAGATCTTGGAGGCTAATCCGCGCGCTCTTGCCGCCTATGGATTTTCCAGCCTGGAGGAGCTGCGGGCCTTCGACGTTTTGGAGCAGTCCCCCTATCGCCAGGCCCTGCAGGGAAGGGGGTTCTCGCTGCAGCCCTACCTGGAGCAAGCTCGCTCTCAGGGATCTGCCCGCTTCGAGTGGCACTGGCAACGGCGGGATGGCCGGGAGTTTTGGGAAGACGTCTTCGTCCAGCCGCTGGTGCTGCGCGGGATCCCTTGCTGGGTGTTTACCGCCGTCGATATCACCGCCCGCAAGCAGGCCGAAGCAGAGCTGGAGCAATTCTTCTCGGTAGCTTTGGACTTGCTCTGCATTGCCGACGAGCAGGGGTATTTTCGCCGCCTCAACCCTGCTTGGGAGACTGTTCTGGGCCGTTCCCTCGAGGAGCTGCAGCAGCACCCCTTTTGGGAATGGGTGCACCCGGAAGATCTGCTGGCCACGCAGAAGGCGATGCAAAAGCTGCTGCAAGAAGGACGCCTGGATGGCTTAGTCAACCGCTACCGCACCCAAGACGGCAGCTACCGCTTTATCGAATGGCGCGCCTCTCTGGCGGGATCCCTGGCCTACGCCGCCGGGCGGGACATCACCCTGGCCAAGCAGACGGAAGAGCAGATGAAGGCGGCTATGGAAGCTGCCGAGGCGGCCAACCGCGCCAAGAGCGAATTCTTGGCCACCATGAGCCACGAGATCCGCACGCCCATCAACGCCATCATGGGCATGGCCAGCCTGTTGCTGGATACCCCCCTGGATCCGCAGCAGCGGGATTGGGTGCAGACCATCCGCTACGGCAGCGAGGTGCTGCTCAGCCTCATCAACGACATTTTGGATTTCTCCAAGATCGAGTCTCAGAAATTGGAGCTGGAGGAAACGCCCTTTTCCCTGCCCCAGCTCATGGAGGAGCTCTTGGATCTCATGGCCGCCCAAGCCCAGAGCAAAGATCTGGAGCTGGTGGCCTGGGTGGATCCCAGCTTGCCAGCCAGCCTGGTGGGGGATCCCAACCGCCTGCGCCAGATCCTGGCCAATCTCCTCAGCAACGCCATCAAGTTCACCCCACAGGGAGAAGTGGTGGTAACCGTCGAGGCCCAGGAGCGGGATCCCCAGGTGCAGTGGGTGAGCTTCCAGGTGCAAGACACCGGCATCGGCATCCCGCCGGAAAAGCAGGATCGCCTCTTCAAGCCTTTCAGCCAGGTGGACAGCTCCATCAGCCGCCGCTACGGCGGCACGGGCCTGGGTTTGGCCATCAGCCAGCGCCTCTGTCAACTGATGGGCGGGGAGATCTGGGTGCACAGCCAGCCGGGCCAGGGATCCACCTTTGGTTTCCGTGTCCCGCTGCGTGTTCCGGATCCGGCCCTCTTGGCAGCCCCAGCCCTCGATGCTGCTCTAGCCGGCAAGCGGGTTTTGTTGGTGGAAGACAACGCCAGCCAACGGCAGCTCCTGGCTCGCCTGCTCCAGGCTTGGGGGATGCAGGTAACGGCCTGCAGCTCTGCAGCAGAAGCCCAAGCCCTGGCCAAGGCCCAGACCTTTGAGCTGGCCCTGGTGGATACCAGCCTGCCTGACGGCGATGGACTGGCCCTGGCCAAGGCTCTGCAGCAGGAGCAGCCCCCCCTGAGGCCTTTGCTGCTGGTGGCCCGCAGCGCGGCTCTGGCAAGTTCTGGCTCTTTTCCTGCCCTGAGCAAGCCAGTCAAGGCCTCGCAACTGCGGGCTCTGCTTTGCCAGGAAAAAGTGCCTGCCGCTACTTCCCTCTTGGAGCCCCCGCTGCCTTTGGCCAGCCGCTGCCCGTTGCGCATCCTGGTAGCCGAGGACAACCCCGTTAACCAAAAAGTCATCCGCCTAATGCTGGAGCGGCTGGGCTATCAGCCGGACATCGTGGCCAACGGCCTGGAAGCTCTGCAGGCGCTGCAACTGCGCGCCTACGACCTGGTCTTGATGGATCTGCACATGCCGGAGCTGGACGGCCTGGCCGCCACCCGCCGCATCCGCAGCGAACTTCCCCCAGATCGCCAGCCACGCATCCTTGCCCTCACCGCCGATGCTTTCCTGGAAAGCCGTGCTGCTGCCGAGGCCGCCGGCGTCGACGGCTACCTGACCAAGCCCCTGCAGCCGGCTGTGCTGGAGCGCGCTTTGCAGGAAATCTCTTCTTCTTGCACGGAAGAAAAACCGGAGCCAGCCTTGGATCCCGACACCCTGGCCAGCCTACGCAGCATGCTGGGATCCCCCGAAGACTGGCAGGAGATGGTGCAAACTTACCAGCAAGACAGCCAGGCCCTGCTGGGATCCCTGCGCCAGGCTCTGGAGCGGCAAGATGCCCAAACCGTGGCCCAACTGGCCCACCGCCTCAAGGGCAGCAGCAGCACCCTGGGGGCCAAGTCGCTAGCTCAGATGTGTCAGGAGCTGGAGAACCTCTCTCGCCACCCCTCTCCCGCTTTTGTAAACTGGGATACCCTGAAGCAGGCCTTGCAACGGTTGGAAGCCGAGTACCAGCGAGTTACCCTGGAGTTATCGGCTGCCGCGTCTGGGCCTTCTCCTGTTGCCAGTACCCATGCAGAAGCTTAATGCCAAGCCTATGTCAGATCGGCGGGGAGGGAGCTTCTCTGGAGCCGAGGAAAAGCCACTGCTGCTGATTGTCGACGATGATCCCAGCCAGCGACTTTTGGCTCGCTATGCCCTGGAGCGGGAAGGCTACCAAGTTGTGGAAGCGGACAGCGGCTTGGCTTGTCTAGAAGTCGTAAGCCGCCATCAGCCGGACATGGTGCTCCTGGATGCGGTGATGCCGGATCTGGATGGGTTTGAGTGTTGCCGCCGCCTCCACGCCCAAAACCCCGACATGCCAATTTTAATCGTCACCGCTTTAGAAGACGAAGCCTTTGTCAGTGAGGCCTTTGCCGCCGGTGCCAGCGACTACATCCCCAAGCCCATCCACTGGTCGGTTTTGAAGCGGCGCCTACGCCACTTGCTGCAAGCCAACCAGGCCCAGCGCCGTCTGCAGCAGCTTAACCAGGAACTGGAAGCCAAAGTGCAGGAGCGCACCGCCCAACTGGCCTGCCAGGTGGCAGATCTGGAGCAGCTCAACCGCCTCAAAGACCACTTTCTGGCCACGGTCTCCCACGAGCTGCGCACGCCTTTGACCAAGATCAAGCTAGCCCTGGAACTCCTGGGCCGCACCCCCCTCAACGAGAAGCAGCAGCAATACCGGGACATTGCCCTGCAGGAGTGCGAGGCCGAAATCCAGCTCATCAACCGCCTATTGGATCTGCAGGGCCTGGAAGGGAAAGACCTGGGCTCTGCCGTTGCAGCTATTGACCTGCCCCACCTCTGGCACAGCTTGATCGAGTCGGCGCAGCAATGCACCCAGGCCCGCTCCCTCACGCTGCAGGTAGGGGATCTGCCCCCCTCCCCCTGGCGGTTTTACAGCCATCCGCAGCTCCTGACCCAGATCCTCAAAGAACTGCTAGACAACGCCTGCAAGTTTACCCAGCCAGGTGGCACGATCCGTCTAGAGGTTCAGCCAATCCCTGAAGGGGTTGAGTTTAAGATCGGCAACAGCGCTCAGATCGAGCCGGAACATCTGCCCCGCCTCTTCGAGCGCTTCTACCGCGTGCCCACTGCGGATCCCTGGGCCCAGCCAGGTAGCGGCCTGGGGTTGGCTTTGGTGAAGCAGTGGGTGGAGCATCTCAAGGGCCACGTTCGAGTCAGCAGCGAGGACGGGTGGACGTGTTTTGTACTCCGCCTGCCCAGCCTAGAGCCATCCGGCAGGATGTGATCAATGGCCGACGGCAGCGGCAGTTTCGGCGGTGGCAAAGGAAGTGCCGCAGCCACAGCTAGCCACCGCGTTGGGGTTCTTGAATTTGAAACCGCCCCCCAACAGATCCTCGGAAAAGTCGACGGTAAGGCCCTGGATCAAAGTCATGCTCAAGGGATCCACTGCCACCCGAATATCGCCAAAGTCAAAGGTATGGTCGTCAGGGTTGGCCTGGGGCTCGAAGTTCATTACGTAAGAGAGGCCAGAGCAGCCGCTGGGCTTGACCCCCAGCCGCAGGATGGGCTGGGATCCCTCCTTCTCGTACTTGCTGCGCAGGCGTTTTAGCTCTTGGATGGCGCTCTCGGTCAAGGTGATCATGGCGGGAAAGCTGACACTTACTTTTCATCCTAACAAGGGTTTTGGGCCGCCTTTTCCCTGCGCGCGGCAGGAACAGTTGATAAGCTAGGGATCCCATTTCTTCAACTTTACCGTTCTGCCCTTGTGACGGATCCCAACGCCATTCGTGTTACCTTCTTGGGCACCAGCTCCGGCATGCCCACCCGCCAGCGCAATGTCTCTGGCGTGGCGGTGCAGTTTCCGCAGCGGTCGGAATGGTGGCTGTTTGATTGTGGCGAGGGCACCCAACACCAACTGTTGCGGCTAGACGAGCTGCGCCCCAGCCAGTTGCGCCGCATTTTCATCACCCACATGCACGGGGATCACATCTACGGCCTGCCGGGGCTGTTGGCCTCCTGTGGCCTGGGCAGTACCCCCCAGCACATCGACATCTACGGCCCCCCCGGCCTGGAAGAGTACCTGAAGGCGGTGCTGCGCTACAGCGAGACGCGGATCCCCTATTCCTTCCGGGTTCACACCGTAGAAACAGGTCTCATTCTTCAGGATCCAGAATATTGGGTTTTTTGCGCGCCCCTGGATCACCGGGTGCCCGCCTTCGGCTACCGCGTGGTGGAACAGGATCGGCCAGGCACCTTTAACGTGGCCAAGGCTCAGGCCGACGGGATCCCGCCCGGCCCCCTCTACGGCCAGCTCAAGGCCGGGCAATCCATCTTCTGGCAGGGCCGCCACTTCCACGGGCGAGATTATGTGGGGGATCCCATCCCAGGGCGCAAGTTCTCCTACTGCACCGACACCATCTTCTGCCGCAACGCCGTCGATCTCTCCCGTGCTGCTGACCTGGTCATCCACGAGGCCACCTACGCCGAAGCGGATCGCGAACTGGCCCAGCGCGCCAAGCACTCCACTGCCGCCATGGCCGCGCGGGTGGCCGCCGAAGCCAAGGCCCAGACCCTCATCCTCACCCACTTCAGTCCCCGCTACACCCCCGAAGCTCCCATCACCCTAGAAGACTTGCTGGCGGAAGCTCAAGCGATTTTTCCCAACACAATCTTGGCCCGGGATCGGATGACCTACGCGATCCCGCGCCGCAGCCCTGCTCCCCTGCCGGTGGGGGTCTAGACCCGCCTTGCTAGCTAGAATGATAGGACTGACAGCCTCAACCTGCGATGACGGATCCCAGACCCTATCCTGAACGGCCTCCATTTCCAGAGCGGCCCAAAACTAAGCAACTGGATCAAAACGCCAGCGAGTGGCAAGCTTTCAGCGCCTTGCCCCCGGCAACCTCCTTGCCTCCTGTACAAGCAGAGCGACCGGCTTCCCAAGCAGCCAGCTCGCCCCAGGCCGAGGAAAACCTGCCCAAACTGGCCCCCTGGGGCAAACGGATCGGGGCCTTTGCCCTGGATTTTGGGCTGGGGCTGGGGGTCTCCTACCTGGCGCAGGGCTTGGCTTCTCTGGTGGGAGCCGATGCGGGCGCCGTGGACATGACCGGCTACATCGCCTTCTTCGCCACCTGGCTGGTGAACCGCGGCTACTTCCAATCCCGCCCCGCTGGCCAAAGCCTTGGCAAATGGCTGCTGAACCTCAAAACCTTGGATCCCGAAACCGAGGCCCCACCCCACCTGGTTCGCTCCCTGGCCCGCGAGGGGGTGCTCTCCCTATTTGTGCTCACGGAAGCCCTGCTGGTGCCCCTGGCGGCCGATGGGCTGTTTGCCTTCTTCGACAAGGAAAAACGCCAGAGCATCCACGACCGCGCCGGGCGCACCCTGGTGGTGGAATCGGAGCAGGGTTACCACTTAGATAAGAAAGCCCTGCGGTTGCTGCAGGACATCCTGGAGGGAGACGCCGCCGAGGACGTCAAGTCCGCTGCTCGCGAGCTGTTGCGCCAAGCTCAACGCAATGAGGCAGTGCGCGATCTTTCCCAGCAGATGCAGCGCCTGAGCAAGGACGTGGATCGAAACACCCGCAGCCTAAGACAACAAACCGGCAAGCAAGTCAAAAACTGGGTTGATTCCGTCAAAGAAAAGTTGGATAATTGGTGATCGCGCTTACGAGGTGAACCCACCTCCAGCCTCAACCCCTGGGGTTGGGGGTTCTCAAGTGCTTTTACTTCCTCCACCTTGGGATCCACTATGGCCAAAGCAAAGGGTGCTCGCATCATCATTACCCTGGAGTGTACGGAGTGCCGCACCAACGTCAATAAGCGTTCTCCAGGGGTGAACCGCTACACCACCACCAAAAATCGCCGTAACACCACGGCCCGCTTGGAGCTGAAGAAATTCTGCCCCAAGTGCAACCGCCACACCGTCCATAAAGAGATCAAGTAGTTCAAGCCGCTTTACCGTTCTCCTGACCTATGGTTTACGCTCGTCGCCGCCTGTCTCCCATCAAGCCGGGAGAGCCGATCAAATACACCGATGTTGAGCTGCTCAAGAAATTTGTAACCGAGCGAGGCAAAATTCTGCCCCGCCGCATCACCGGCCTGACCGCCAAGCAGCAGCGGGAGCTGTCTACTGCCATCAAACGGGCGCGCATCCTGGGTCTTCTTTACTTTGTCAACAAAGAAGGATAAGTTGCTGGTTGCTTTCTCCGGATCCCGATGAGCCTGCAGCTTTCGCCGCGATTGCAAGCTCGAATGGCCCAACCCCTTGAGATTGGTGGGGTGAAGATTTTCAGTCGTGTCTTTCAGGCACCCCTGTCGGGAGTAACCGACAAAGTGTTTCGGGGGCTGGTACGCCGCTTTGCCCCGCAAAGCTTGGTCTACACCGAAATGGTGAACGCGACGGGGTTGCACTATGCCCGCGAGCTACCCCGCATCATGGAAGTGGGCGAGGGGGAGCAGCCCATCGGCATTCAGTTGTTCGACTGCCGACCTCACTTTTTGGCGGAAGCAGCCCGTATGGCGGTGGATGAGGGGGCGACCTTGGTAGATATCAACATGGGCTGCCCAGTAAACAAGATTACCAGAAACGGCGGTGGCTCTGCCTTGCTGCGGGAGCCAGACACAGCAGCCCGGATCGTGGAAGCGGTGGCTAAGGCTGTGTCCGTGCCCGTAACGGTGAAAACTCGCCTGGGTTGGTCGGATCAGGAGATCAACATTCTGGATTTTGCCCACCGGCTGCAGGAGGCCGGAGCGCAATTGCTGACTTTGCATGGCCGCACACGCGCCCAGGGCTTCAACGGCAAAGCCCGTTGGGATTGGATTCGCCGCGTCAAAGAGCATCTGCGCATTCCGGTAATCGCCAATGGGGATATTTTCTCGGCCGCTGCAGCGGTGAAGTGTCTGGAGGAAACCGGCGCCGACGGCGTGATGTGCTCCCGCGGCACCATGGGCTACCCCTTCCTAGTGGGGCAAATCGATTACTTCCTGAAAACCGGCCAAGAAAGACCAGCTCCTACCCCCCTGGATCGGATTCAAATGGCTTTAGAACACTTGCGAGGCCTCTGGGAGTATAAGGGAGAACGTGGCATCCGTCAGGCCCGCAAGCACATGACCTGGTACATCAAGGATTTTGCCGGTGCCTCTCAGTTTCGCGCCCTTCTCTGCCGCATCGAGACCTTGCAAGAAGGGGAAGCCCTTCTACTTCAGGCCATGGAGCGCTGCCAAGAGGCCCCGCTGCAGCCGGAAGAAGTAACTGAAGACTCAAACTCCGAAATTGAGCAGGGGATCCTTTTGCCCTAACGGCTGGGCAGTAGCCAATTGGCCTTTGACTGCCGTTTGCAAGCGGTTGTTTTCATCTTGAAACAAGGCATCCACGCTTCTGGAGAAGCGACCCTGTCTGGCTATGGGCAGTTGAGCATAGGCAAACTGCCCTGGCTGAAGCTGAAGTGACAGTAACCTTGCCAAACGGGAGCTCGCGACCAGCAGCTTCCGCCGCACCTGAGCTCGATGCGGACTTTTGGTCTGGCGGGCCCAGCTAGCCAAAGGCTGCCACGGTTTTCCCAAGCAACCTGTGGAAAACCTGTGAAAACCCCCCAAAGGCCGCCCCCAGCCTTCATGGGATCCCCAGGCCACATCTAGAGCAGTGGGATACTAGACTAGGGCATCCTACACTGGTTGTGTGTTAAGTTTTATGAATTTGTCAGGGAATAACAACATTTTTATCCTCTCGGCCTGTGGAAAACTTGTGGAAAACTCCAAAAATCTGTGGAAAACTTGTGGAAAAACCCCCCGAGTTATCCACAGAGTATTTATACCTTGTGGAAAATTGGCCAAGTTATCCACAGTTTTTCCACAGGTGGGGAATACGATCAAAAGCTTGTGGCGCAAGGCTTTTCCGATCAATTTCCACAGTTTCCACAGCCCCTACTACTACTAGATCAAAAAATTAAATTGGGTAGGGATCGTGGTTTTTAACTTTATCCTGCGCGCGCGAAGAAAATTTTTTTGCAAAACTCGTCTGGGCAGGGAGGGATCCGTGGGAAGCAGGCGGTGTAGGATAGGCATATTCAGCTCGCAAGTCCCCAATGGTGCAAGCTCAACGTCCTGTGGATTGGGAAGTCGAAGCCAGCTCGCCCGCGTCTGCCCCGCGCGACGGCAGCTCTGGGTATCCCTTTCCCGTCAACGGGACAGAGTCTTTCAGCGAGGCTGTCGATCTACCTGCCGGCGGTCTTTGCTTCACCTGTGAGCAAGCTGCGCTCAGCCATCACCTTGCTGCAGTTAGCCGAGCCGTTGCCAGCCGTCCTGCCCTGCCGGTTTTGGCCAACGTGCTGGTAGAGGCAAGCGCAGAGGCACAGCGAGTTGCTCTGACGGCCTTTGACTTGAACTTGTGCATTCGCAGCGAGTTCGAGGCCGAGGTGAAGGGATCCGGTCGCACCACGCTGCCGGCCAAGCTGCTCAGCGACATCGTCAGCCGCCTGCCCAGCGGCCCGATCGGTGTTAGCCAAGCTCCGGAGAGCGCTGCTGTGACCCTTACATCGGCCGCCGGACAGTACCAGCTACGCGGCATGCCTGCGGAAGAGTATCCCACCTTGCCCGAGATAGCGCTCCGCACTGCCGATGCTGAGGAGGAGAGCTTGGCCGCCCAGATCCTTGAGCTGCCCATCGAGAGCTTGCTGCAAGGGATTGGCCAAACCCTCTTTGCCGCTTCCGGTGATGACACCAAGCAAGTGCTTACGGGTGTACATGTCAAGCTCTTAACCGGGGATCCGCCGCGGCTGGAGTTTGCAGCCACCGATGGACATCGCCTGGCGATGGTTCAGGTGGAGGCCGAAGGGATCCCAGTTGATTTGGCTGCTGGGGGGACAAAACTGGATTTCACCATTCCCGCTCGGACTCTACGAGAGGTGGAGCGCATCCTCGCTGCCCAGACGGCCGCTTCTGCAGTGGAACTGCGGTTTGACCGGTCGCAGGTGCAATTTATTTTGGGCGCCGGCGGCACTCAGTGCCAGCAGCGGATTACCAGCCGCCTTTTGGAGGGCCAGTACCCCGACTACAACCGCCTGATCCCGCGGCAATTTGAGCGGCATGTAACCCTGGAGCGTCGGCCTTTGATCGAGTCCTTGGAGCGGGTGGGGGTGTTTGCTGCCCAGCGGAACGACATCATCAAGTTCAACCTTTCTGAGGCAACCCAAACCCTACGCATCAGCACCGAGGCGCCCGATGTGGGCAGCGGCGAGGAATCTCTGCCGGTACAGATGTCCGGCCCTGACCTGGAGCTGGCTTTTAATGTGCGCTACCTGCTGGAGGCCCTTAAGGTGTTTCATACGCAGCAGGTGAGCCTGGAGCTGAACGGCGCCACTCAGCCGGCCATCTGGAAGCCAATTGGAGCGACGCGCCTCTGCTATTTGGTCATGCCGGTTCAACTGCGGGCTACCTAGCCCACCCAAGCCCGACCCAAATCGAAGATTGGCCCCAGCGGCTAAACCGGGTAGATGCCGACACAGCTCAAACAAAGCGGTGGGTAAACTCTTGGATCAAGTCCACCCGCCCTTTGCGCAAAACGGCCGGATCCAGGCGCTCGGTCGTGTTGCAGGTCATCAACACCACCAGCCTCTGCCTGCAGTCGAGATAATCGGGATCGAGCACGCTTTGGTGAAGGGTGCCATCCAGCAGGCTGAGGATGCGTTCGGTTTTGGTGCTCTGCTGGGCCACCTCGCTGGCTCGGTCTTGGGCGAGGTTATCGGCTTCGTTGATGATCAAGCAGACCCGCTCCAGGTAGGGGGGCGCGATGAACTCCTGTACGGCTTCGTGATCCAAGATAAACACCACATAGCCCAGGGGCACCAGCAGCTCGTGGGCCACCGCTTGCGTCCAGGCCGTTTTACCTGTACCTGGGATCCCGTGCACCAAGACCGCCAATCGCTCCTGCTGTAGAATCTGCTGTTGTACTTGATCGGTAAAGGCCTGAATTTCAGCGGGAAAAGAACTGATTGGATAGGGGCTGTAGACTTGCCCGATCCGGCTTTGGTAGCCGCTCACCATCACCGCCAGATTGTAAGTAACCTTGCGAATTAAGGGCCTGAGATCCACGCCCAGCAGGGTGTAGCGGCGACGGTTGTGATGGGTGGTCTGAACTTGCAGCCAAATCTGGTGCTCTGGCCAGAAGGCATAGGTGGTGCCCGGGCTGCTGATTTCCTCCCAACTGCTGAAACGCTCGACCGGATAGTAGAAGTAGCGCTCCATATAGAATTGCACGATCTGCGCCGGTCGCCCCAGATGCGCCAAAACTCTGAGAACGGTCATTTCCTGCAGGCGCCTTAAAACGTAATCGATGGGAATTTGATCGCGGCTCACCTGCTGCCGAATCGGCGTCTCCGTGGAGAGCTGATCTTGAAATACTGTATAGTCGGGGCCGGGCAGAGGTGGGGTGATGCTATTCCAAAACTCTTCGATCTCGTAACGGGTGTTCTCTGAAAATAAGTTGAGAAAGTTGGCCAGCGGGCTGTACTCTCTACGTCCTACCGCATTGGCAACATCGCTGCACACATCCAAAAATTTCTCGGCCAACGCCCAGGGATCCTGCATCGCCAGTTGCCAGAAATACTCGGCATCGAAATGGCGGTACAGGGGCTTCCACCCAGATTGCAGTAGGTTGTAGCTATTGGCCTGCCGGTAGCCGGGGTAATAGTCTTCGTAATCGTTATCCATGCAGGGTTAGGGTCTAAGAAGAGGGGAAACCAATAGGAGGCGCTAGGGCGTGGACGCCTGACGCTCTTCAGCCCAGCACTGGGATCCCAAAAAAGAGGATAAGACCTGTATGCTAGCTTGCGTCCCCAGCCCGGAGACAACAGCCCCACCGTTTTCCGGTGCCGGCCCAGGCCCAAGGGTAGGGATCCCCAGATCCTGTTGGAAAAGGATATCCAAATTAGGTAGAGAGGGCTTCCAAATCGTTGCTGCAGGCTGCAGAGGTGGGATGGGCTCGGAGAGCAGCTTGGGCGTTGCGGCGCAGCCGGTGGGCCTTGAGGCGGCGCAGGGCAGAGGCGGGGAAGCGGCGGTCAAACTCCTCGTCGCCGATCCGCGCCAGTTCTTGGAGATCGGGGGCAACGTTCCAAGGGTAAGGCTGAAAATCCGGGATCCGGCTGGGGCGGGCAAAGCGCTGGTTCCAAGGGCAGACCTCTTGGCAGATGTCGCAGCCGGCCACCCAATTGTGCAGGTTCTGGGCAATTTCGGCAGGGATCCGCTCAGCATGGCTCTCTAAGGTGTGGTAGGCAATGCAGCGGCGGGAATCCACCACCCCTGGGCTGACGATGGCCTGGGTGGGGCAGGCTTCCAGGCAGCGGCTGCAGGTGCCGCAGTGGGCAGTATGGGGACGGTCGGGGAGCAGGGGGAGAGTTGTCAAGATCACCCCCAGGAAAACCCAGGAGCCGTACTCGCGGGTGAGCAAGAGGCCGTTTTTGCCAATCCAGCCCAAGCCCGCCCGCATGGCCCAGGGCTTTTCCGCCACCGGGCCGGTATCCACATAGAATCGGCCTCGATAATCCGGGAACTGGGCTTGCATCCAGAGGTGGAGCTGCTTCAGCCGCCGCCCCAGCACGCGGTGGTAGTCCCGCCCCCAGGCATAGCGGGAGATTTTGCCCTTGCCCGGATCCCGACTGTGGCAGATGGGGGTGTAGTAGTTGAGGGCCACACAGACCAGAGATTGCACCCCCGGCAGCACCCGCTCTGGATCCATTCGCCGCGGATCGGCCATCCAGGCCATGTCGGCGGCCATGCCCGCCGCCAGCCAGGCCCGCAAGCCCGCCAAGTCAGGGGGATCCGCCGCACTGGCGATGCCGACCTTGTCAAAGCCCAGCGCCAGCGCCTGCTGCTTCACCTGTTCGGTAGCTCTAGCCCAGTCGGCTGCTCCTCCCACGGTCGGCCCCGGCAACTCTAGGGCTATTCTGGCAGACCCATCACCTGGCGGTAGCGGGCCTCCAGTTGTGCTGCCTGCTGCGAGCGACGGAAGGGATCCCAGTGGCTGTGCTCGAACAGCTCCTGCCGCAACTGGGCCACGTCCACCGTCGTTACCTCGCCGTTGGCCACCACCCGTTTCCCTCTAACCCAGACGCTGTGCACCGCCTGAGTGGGCCGGCCCAGCACCAGCAGCCCGATGGGATCGGTACGGGGCAACAGCGACAGTTGGGTGAGATCGTAAAGCACCAGATCCGCCTGCTTGCCCACCTCCAGGGATCCCAGCTTCTCTCCCAGCCCTAGGCCAATGGCCCCACCGCGGGAGGCCATCTCGACGCTCTCGCGGGGCGAGATCCAGTGGCGGTAGTCGGGATCCGTGATGTTGTGCAGGATGGTGCCGATTTTAATGGCCTCCAAGAGATCCTGGGAGTCATTGCTGGCGGATCCATCGCAGCCAAAGGCCACATTCACCCCCGCCCGCCGGTACTTGAGGATGGGGGCGATGCCACTGCCCAGGCGTAGGTTGCTCAAGGGGTTGTGAACAACCGTAGAGCCGGTGCGGGCCAAGATCTCGATATCGGCATCGGTAAGCCAGACACAGTGGGCCAGCGAGGTTTTCCGGTCTAGGTAGCCCAAGCGCTCCAGGTGCTCGACTGCGCTGCAGCCGTATTTTTCCTGGGCCAACCTCTGCTGGGCGCGGGTTTCCAGCAGGTGGGCATGGCGGGGGAGGTCATACTTCTGGCTCAACTCTGCGCAGCCCTCAAACAGCTTGTCAGAACAGAGTTGGATGCCGGTGGGGGCCACCATCAGGGTGATGCCCTCTTCCGGGCGGTGGTACTTCTCAACCGCCTCTTCCACCAGGGCCAGCACCTCTGAGGTGCTCAGGGGATAGGCTGCCGCCCCGCCAGCGAAGGATGAACCGCCGGGCAGGCAGGTGGAGAGGGCCTGATCCTGAAGCAGGGGACCGATGAAGGCGCGGATCCCGACTTCTCGGTAGGCCCGCACCGCCGCCTCGAGGGTGGCCAGCTCCTGGCCGGGGATGAGAATGAGATGATCCACCACCGTCGTGCCGCCGCTGAGCAGGGTCTCCACCGCCGTTGCCAGCGCGCTGAGGTAGATCTTTTCCGGATCCGGCGGCGCGTACTCGTGCAGTTGCGCCAGCCACAGCTCCAGCGGGTAGGGCGGGATGATCCCTCTTTGCCACAGCTCGGAAGAATGGGTGTGGGCATTGACAAAGCCCGGCAGCAAGAGTTGGTTGCCGGCCTCCAGTTCTAGGCTGTCTGTGCCCGTTGCGGGTAACCCTTTATCGATAGCAGCAATCCGTTCCCCCTCGATGCGCACATCTGTGGTTTCGTAGCCTGTGCCGGTGGGGATCAACGCATTGCGTAGGATACAGCTCATGCCCAAGATCCAAAATGACCGCCTGTCACCCTAGCGTGTTGTAGTTGGCCGTGCCAAGGCAAAAAATAGGGAAACTCCATCCAGAAAGCCTCAACCTGCTCAGCCGGCTTGCCATGGTGGGAGAAGCAGAGTGGCACTGCTGCCGCCCACTGGGGTGAATTCAGGGATCCCTCGGCAATAGAGCTATTTTTTCTTCTTGCTGGAGCCTTTTTTGGCTGGCTTGCTCTCGGCAGCCGGTTCAGGAACAACCACCTCAGTAGTAGTCTCGGCAGCAGCTTGGTCAGCGACAGGTTCTGCCCCTTGCGCTGGCTCTGCCGGCTTGAGACCGGCCTGAGCAGCCACTTCAGCGGCAAAATCCGCTTCCTGTTTCTCGATCCCTTCTCCCAAAACGAAGCGGGCAAACCGCCGCACCCGGATGTTTTCCCCTAGCTTGGCAATGTGCTGCTTCACCAATTCCTCTACGGTAATCGAGGAATCTTTAATAAAGGGCTGATCCATCAAAGACAGCTCTTTCAGGCGCTTCTCGATGCGGCCTTGCACAATCTTTTCCCGCACGTTTTCAGGCTTGCTGGCCAGATCCTCTTTGCCCATCTCGATGGCCCTTTCCCGCTCCACCACTTCGGGAGGGATCTGGTCGATGCTGACGTACTCCACACTTTGGCAGGCGGCAATCTGCTTGGCAATATCTTGCACCAGCTTCTTAAAGTCTTCGTTGCGGGCCACAAAATCCGTCTCGCAGTTCACCTCCACCAACACACCGATCCGGTTGCCGAAGTGGATGTAGCTATCGACAACCCCCTCAGCCGCGACGCGACCGGCCTTTTTGGCTGCCCCTGCCAACCCTTTCTGCCGCAGCCAGGTGATGGCTTTCTCCATATCGCCACCGGACTCTTCCAGGGCTTTTTTGCAGTCCATCATGCCTGCGCCCGTCTTTTCGCGCAGCTCTTTAACCAATTTGGCATCAATACTCATGAGGGTTCCTCAAATCTCACATCGTACAAAGAGGCAGAAAGGATGTGGCTGGATGTAGAGGATAGCCAGGAACAGAACAAAGGATGAATCTAGATTTTAAGGATACAGTCTTCCGGAGAAAGGATGAACAGGGAGTAACTCGAACCGCACGGGATCCCTGCTCTCGTCCCAAGGGTCACTCGCCCTCGTCGGGATCCCCCTCCTCTTCATCCTCCATATCTTCCAGAATGTCATCCTCCAGATCCATGTCCATAGCCCCCTCGTAGTCGTACTCATCCTCTTCGACTGTGTCGAGCTGCCCGTGTCGCCCTTCATAGATGGCATCGGCCAGCTTGCCTACAATCAGCTTAATCGCTCGGATGGCGTCGTCGTTAGAGGGGATGAAGACATCGCTCAGGTCAGGATCGCAGTTGGTATCCAGCAGTGAGATGATTGGAATCTTGAGCTTGATACATTCCTGAACGGCGTTGGCCTCCCGCCGCTGATCGACGATGATCACCGCGTCGGGGAGCTTGCGCATGGTTTTGATGCCGCCCAAGTACTTCTCCAACTTGGCCAATTCCCGTTTTAGGCGGGCCGCTTCTTGCTTGGGCAGGCGATCCAGCAGGCCGCTGCTCTGCATCTCCTCGATTTCCTTGAGGCGGTCGATGCGGGTTTTGATGGTGGCCCAGTTGGTGAGCATGCCCCCCAGCCAGCGCTGGTTGACGTAGTAGCTGCCACAGCGGGTGGCCTCATGGGCAATGATCCCGGCGGCTTGCCGTTTGGTGCCGACAAACAGGAAACGCCACCCCTTTTCGGCCCCCTCCCGCACGTATTCATAGGCTTCGTTGAGGTAACGGGCCGTCTGCACCAGGTCGATGATGTGAATGCCGTTGCGCTCGGCGAAAATGTAGGGCCGCATCTTGGGGTTCCAGCGGCTGGCCTTGTGGCCGAAGTGTACTCCTGCCTCCAGCAGTTGAGGCAAACTGACTATGCTCATGAGTTGGTTGTCTCCTACGGGTTGGCCTCCGCCCGAACGGATCCCCGTTGGGGACACCCGGTGGCTCGGGCGTGTGGTATTTTAACAGCCTAACTAAGCTAACATGTCTTCTACAGGATCCGGCCACCAAGACCTCCCCCTTGCCGAGATCCAGTTCTAAAAGCTAGATTAGTAAAGCACCTCCAGAGATTCTCTCTGGCTTAGGTGCGTCGGGGCGTAGCGCAGCTTGGTAGCGCACCACTTTGGGGTAGTGGGGGTCGAAGGTTCAAATCCTTTCGCTCCGACTCTGGCTACATAACTGTACCGAGACCGAAAAAGGTCGCTCGTGCGGGGAAAGGGCTGGGGCTCTGCCTCGTTCTAAGGTTCTCTGCTGCTGGGGGAGCTGGACGAGGCAGCAGGCTTAGGAGGAGAGGTGGGGTAAGCTTTGCAAGACAGTGTGGACAACGGCTGCTGAATTTAGCGCCGCCACCTGAAAAAAACTGAGGAAGTCGGTTTCATCCCCCGCGTCGCTGACCGAGCGCACCAGCAGACAAGGGATCCCGGCCTCTTGAGCCACCCGCACCACGGCTGCCCCTTCCATCTCCACCACCAGTGCCCCGGTGCGCTCGCGAATTTGGCGGCGCAGCTCGGCGTCGGCTACGAACACGTCGCCGGTGGCCACCAGGCCTTGGTGGATGACCGGCTGCCGTCCGTGTAGGGAGTGAAGAGGGATCCGCTCCGATTGGGCCACGACTAAGTCGTAGAAGGCGCTATCGGCTTCTGCCAGAGGGTAGCGCAGTTCAGGGATGAAGTCGATCCCTAAGACAAAGCCCTCAGGGCGTCCAGTGCCGAAATCGTGCTCGATGGCAGCATGGGCCAGCACCACATCCCCCATCTGGAGGTGATCGGCTAAGGAGCCGGCCACGCCAGTAAAGATGATGCCCCGCAAAGGAAAATGGGTCACCAGCAGAGCTGCCGTGGTTGCTGCCCGTACCTTACCTACCCCCCCTTGAACCACCACCACCGGTTGGCCAGCCAGGGATCCCTGATGGAACTGCCGCCCCAGGTGGTGATGAATGGAGCGGGTTTCCATCGCTTCGGCAAGCATGGCCACTTCTTCCGGCAGAGCTCCCAAAATGCCAACAGCCTTCGGGGGGGAGTGGGATGGAGATGCCATAGCGCTTTCCTCAGGTTTGAGAGGCCGTAGGGATCCGCTGCCCCCACATGCCTGGCCATTTGGTGACCTTCAGATCTCCCAGCACCTGTACTTGACAGGCCAAGCGCAGCCCGTTGCCGCTCTGCGCCGCCGAGGTGGATGGGGGTTGATGGGGTGGCAAAGATAGACGGGCCCGTTCTCGCCAGCCCATGGGGGAGACAGCCCCTTCGATCTGTACGGCACAGGTGCCCAGACCGCGGCAGTTGAGGACATGAGCCGGTGGGTTGTAGAGGAGGATCCCGGCCTGCAGCAGCACCTGGCGCAGGTTGGTGCCCACCTCACAGACGAGGGTGCGTCCTTGCACTTGAATCTGGGGCATCAGCCGCTTTCCCAACGTCGAACAGCTCCATTCTGGCCCAAGCCGGATCCCGAGAGAGAGGCGACCGACTAGGTCGGGGTGCTAGGCAGTATAGTTAAGGTGGTTGGACAGGGAGTAGGGGAAAGATCATGGCCTACAGCGAGCCGCTCGTTGACCGTTCTCCAGAGGTTTTTTCGGTGTTGGAGGAACCTGTTCGCTATGTTGAGATCGTCTCGGCGGTGGTTTCCAGCCTCAAGGAGGATGCCGCCTATGAGAACCACGAGCAGGGGCACACCTGGAAATTCACCTACGGCAGCGTCGAAGTGTTCGTCCACCTGAGCGGCGAATCCCCCGAAGATACCCTGTTGGTCTGGTCTCCCGTTCTCTCTCTGCCGGTGGCGGAGCCGGCTAAGCTCATGCAGAAGCTGCTGGAGAAAAATTGGAGCGACACTCTGGAAGCGCGCTTTTGCATCTGGAACAACCAAGTGGTACTCAACCACCACCGCACCCTGGAAGGGATCAGCGCCGGCGAGATCTCGCGCGCCATCACCCTTGTGGCCAGCTTGGCCGATGAGTACGATGAGCAGCTCCAGGCTGAGTTTCCCAAAGCTTGAGCCGCGGCGCGATCAGGATGGGATCCCCAGGCTACTGGCTGCCCTATTGCGTAGCCGCCGGCACCTGGCAAATGGAGCAAGATACCTGGCTTTTGCAGCGGCTGCGCCACGCCCCTAGACCCTATTTGCGCTTTTACGGCTGGGATCGGCTTACCCTCTCCCTAGGGCGGCACCAAGCCTGGCCCGACCCAGCGCCAGGGATTCCGGTGGTGCGCCGTCCCACTGGCGGAAGAGCGGTCTTACACCAGGCGGCTGAAGATGGAGCAGAGCTGACCTACAGCTTGGTGCTGCCCCTGTCTTACCTCCAAGCTCGGCTGCCCCGTTTGCAGCGAACCTCGGTGTACGACTTCTGCTGCCGCTTTTGGGTAAAGGGGCTGGCAGAACTGGGCGTTGAGGTGGATCCAATCCTCCCTGCTCACAACCGAGCCCATGGCCAGAACCGCCCAGCCCTAGATTCGGGCTACCGCAACAAAACCAGTTGCTTTGCTGCCCGTACCCGCGCCGATCTCAGCTGGGGAGGCAAAAAGCTGATGGGCAACGCCCAACTGTGGCAACCCTGGGGGATCCTGCAACAGGGATCCCTGCTGTTGCGGCCCAATTTCGAGCTGTGGGAACGATACCTGCCCGGCTCGCAGGTGATTGGCCTGTACGACCTTTGCCCCACAGCGCCGGGGATCCCTGCTTTGATGGAACATTTTCTCCAAATGGCCCAGGAGTGCTTTGAGGTGGAATGGCAAGAAGAAACCTGGCCGGATCCGCTTCACTGGGAGGATCCGGCAGGGATAGCTGACCCTGAGTGATAGAGAACGGCAAGATCCACTTCCCCCCTCTCCCTCTGGGAGAGGGGCTAGGGGTGAGGGGGTGTTCGTCTCATTGGTATTCGGGATAACTTTGGAAGTGGTTGCGTTCTTGACACTCCCACCGCCTCAAGGGGGGGATTCTTACGCAGTCCACAAACGAGCCCGTAAAGGCACTGTCAAGACGCCTCTAGACAGTTCCGTGTTGCAGATGCATCTCCATCCAAAGGGGCTGTGCTAAAACCAAGGCAGCGCTCAGCCAGGTGAGCCATGCCAAAAGTTTGGGCGGCAGTCTTGCTCAGTGTATCGCTGTGGATCCCCCAGCCTGCTTGGGCCATTGCTCTCGAACAAGTGCCCAACCCCCGCCGCCAGTATGGAGGATGGGTTTCCGACACCGCCAACATCCTCAGCAGCAGCACTGAAAACGAGCTCAACCGTCTCCTTACCCAGCTTGAGCAGCGTACCACTGCCGAGATGGCGGTGGTGACGGTACCCAATACTCAGGGATATGCCACGCCGAAAGCGTTCACCACGCAGCTATTTAACTACTGGGGCATTGGCAAGGCCGGTCGCAACAACGGCGTGTTGTTTCTCATCTCGGTGGGGGATCGGCGGGTGGAAATTGAAACTGGCAGGGGTTTGGCCACCATCCTTCCCAACAGCCGCGTTCAGCAGATTATCGACGAGCAAATCCTACCCAGATTTCGCAATAGGGATTTCGATGGCGGCACCTTGGCAGGAGTACGGCAGTTAACTGCAGTGCTGCAGGGGCAGCCAGTTGCCGAGGTTCAAGCTTCCTCTGCGCTTTCCCCTGCAGCCGTTCCTCGAGCAGATGGAAGGGAAGCCTTGGCCGTTGCTCAAGGCTTGCTGGAAGGGAGCCTACTGCTGCTGGGGATCCTGCTCCTAGGGCTGGGGTGGCGGCGCTCCCGCCTGCCGGTCTATCTCAAGGCCGAGCGGGGAGGAGCGAAAGTCCTGTCGCTAACACGCCGCGAGCAGGGAACAATGGCTGTCCTCTCCTCGCTGCAGAGCGACCCCATTCGCCTGCTTCTCTATTCTGGCTCCCTCTGCCTTGGTCTTTTCCTGTTGTCGGCCAGCGGTAACTGGCTGGTACTGGTGCTGCCCTTCCTGGCAGTTGTGACCACCGACGGCATCTTGGGCTCGAAGCGTGGGATCCCGTTTCAGCCAGTGGTGTGTCAAAGCTGCGGTCGGCCCCTGCGCCCCATCCAGCCGCAAGTTCTGGATAAGCAACTTCCCCCAGCGCATCGCCTGGCTAAAAGCCAGCGCAGAGCCCGCTACTACGGCTGGTTTTGCCCCGTCTGTCGGGGAGTTGCCCTGGTTGTTCGCGAGAGAATAGCCTACCGTCACCTTTACTGCCCTAGCTGTCAAGCCCTTACCCTTGACCTCACTACCCAGATTCTCCAGGAAGCAACCTATTCCTCCAGCGGTTTGAAGTTGGAGATCCTAACCTGCCCGATTTGCCAGTACCGTAGCGAGAGAACAGTGGTGATCCCGCCACTTAGGGACAGTGACTCCGAGAGGGATTCTGGGAGTACCTCTGATAGCTCTGATAGCGATTTCGGGGGCGGCAGCAGCGACGGCGACGGAGCAGGCGGCAGTTGGTGAGACCCAACTCTAGAGATTTCTCTATCGATTGAACAAGGGGGTTGGGCTTCTCTTAAATCCGCCGGGACAGTACAGTGGTAAGGGAGGAGCGATAGCGATTTGTTAAGGACGAAGATCCCATGACCCTTGCAGAAGGCGTGCAACTGGTTACCTTTGGGGTGCTCTCGGCGATGGCCATCGGCTTTGCCATGGGAGTGGTTTGGGCCCCTAACATCGTCTATTCTGGTTTTCTCTTGGGGGGCGTTTTCCTGAGCATGGCTGGGCTGTACCTCCTCTTGAATGCCGATTTTGTGGCTGCAGCTCAAGTGTTGATCTACGTCGGCGCCGTCAACGTACTGATCCTGTTCGCCATCATGCTGGTGAACCGGCGCTACACCTTTGCTCCTCTGAAACTGGGCTGGCTGCGCAATGGAGTGACGGCGGTGGTGTCTTTGGGTCTGTTTGCCCTGCTCACCGTGATGGCGTTCAACGCCCCTTGGCCTCTGCAGGCGATCCAGCCTCTAAGCAGTGCTCTGGTGATTGGCGGGCATTTCTTTAGCGATTATCTGTTGCCGTTTGAACTGGCTTCTGTTTTGCTGCTGATGGCGTTGATCGGGGCCATTGTCGTGGCGCGTCGAGAGTCTGTTGCTCCCGAAGCCGGAGAAGGCGATCTGAGTTTGCTGGAGCGAGCCCGACCCCAGCTTGAAGCCGAGTCAGAACGGCGAGCAGAGTTGGTAAGCACCCGTTAAACCCGATTGCTTCGGACGTACAGCCCAGAGTTTTCCTGGTACCCCTCTCATCTGTATCCACTGGAGCCTCTTGCGATGTTGCAACTGCAGTTTTTTTTGGTGGTGGCGGCAGTTCTTTTTTGCATCGGCATCTACGGCTTGATCGTCAGTCGCAACGCCATTCGAGTGTTGATGTCGATTGAGCTGATGCTCAACGCGGTGAACCTCAACTTTATGGCCTTCTCCAACTTTGTTGACTCCAGCTTGATTCGCGGCCAGGTGTTTTCCGTGTTCGTCATCACCGTGGCGGCTGCCGAGGCGGCAGTGGGCTTGGCCATTGTGTTGGGGATCTACCGCAACCGGGCCACCATCGACATGGAGAGCTTCAACCTGCTCAAGTGGTAGCTCTTTTCCTAGAAAAACAAGGGGAGCGCTGCCAGGGGATCCCCTTCTTGGCAGAGAGCTGTGGCAGCTTCATTCCATGTAAAGTCTCTGTAAAGTCTCTTCCCTCAGGCATCCAGGGCGGGACAAGCGGCGTATTCCCATCAGACCAGGCCGAGAGGGAACTGCCCGAGCAAGAGCAAGCCCTTAGAGGTTGGTTGCCCTCTTTCGAGACAGGAGACTTGAGATGAAGACTGCAAAGACTCCCTTCGCTCTGCCTCACTTGGCCGCCGAATGGGATCCCAGCACCACATCTGGCAGGTTCTGGCAGCCTTCCCGCCGCAGCTTGTTGTTGACCGGTTTGCTGGCGGGAGTGGGTGGGTTGCTTGGGTTGCGCAGCCTGCCCAGTGCTGCCCAGACCAACACTGCCGACATCGCCATCCTCAACGCTGCCATCGACTTGGAACAGCAGGCGATCTGGGCCTATAAAACCGCTGCCGGCAAGCTGAGCAACACCGAAGTGGGCAAAATTGTGTTGGAAGTGGCCACCAAGAACCTGAAGGATCACGAACAGCACCGCGATCTGTTGGCGGGTGCCGTGCGGCAGTTGGGGGGAACCCCCTCGCCGGCTCGGGATAGCTACGACCTCTCCACCTACATTGACGGCAAAGAAGGCAATCTCGATTCCGACGCCAACATCGCCAAGCTGGCCCTGGCTCTGGAATTCGATGCAGCCCTGGCCTACAACGATGCATTTGTCCAGCTTGCCAACAAAGACCTGGTGGCTGCCGCCAGCACCATCGGTCCCAATGAAGTTGCCCACGCCACTGCGATCCGGGCCGTGTTCAATCGCCTCGATCCGAGCATTTTGGTGGTGCCTGCTCCCTTCGTCAGCGCCGAGACTCGGGAGCGCTGGATCCTGAAGGTGTAGAGCTGGATGATCTCCAGGGCCTCCCCATGCCCTTGTTGAGGCAGCTCCCAAGCGCTTCCTTCACTCCTGTCCCCTCTCCCAAAGGGAGAGGGGAGTTAGAGCGGCAGTGCGTAGCAATAACGACGTAACGAACCGTTTCATTGCTATTTAAAACGACTATAGGAAGTCTCAGCCTTTTTGCTCTTCCTGGCCTGTTTGGAGAAAGCCCTATGCCAATGACGCGGCGGTTGCTGTTGCTGAGTGGGCTGGGATCCCTAGTCAATGTGGGGGCCATTTTGGCCGTGGATCGCTGGCGACGAGCCGGCTCGGCTGCGGGGCAGGATCCTGTCGAGACAACGGCAGCAGTCGAGGCTCACGGCCCGCTGGCGCAAACGGAAGCAGAGGTGATCATTCGCGGGTTTCAGTACCTGCCCCCGGAGATTACTCTCAAGCGGGGGGGCAAGGTGACTTTCACCAACCTGGATTCCACTCCCCACACGGCTACTCCTGTGGCAGGGGCGCAGTTCCAAGGGACAGGGCGGCTGCGGCGCAACGAGAGCAAAACCTTGACCTTCGAGGTAGCCGGCATTCAGGAGTATTTCTGCGATATTCACCCCAGTATGGTGGGTCGAGTTGTTGTCGTCGAGTAAGGTAAAAGCCATGCCAACGGAAACCCTGGGATCCCCTGTCCCTTTTTGGACTCTCTGTCGGCGGGTGTACCTGGTTTGGGCCATTCTTTTGGGGATCGGGTTTGCCACGACCCAGTTTCACCAAGAGGCCAACATCAACTGGCTGTGGCTGGTGATTTCCCTGATCGGGTTGGGCTATATGGTGCGGCAGACGACGTTGCCGGAGTTTCGAGCTGCCGGATTGGCCCATCTTTACTTCGTGGGCTTGGTCTGGACACTGGTGATCGCCCTGGGCATGATTCTCTCGGTGCTGCCTTTTGTCGGTCGTACCCCTCTAGCGGCTTTGAGCCAATATCTGGGGGTGTTTTGGCTGTGGCAAATGGGGTTGGGCCACTGGCTCAACGGCCTGGTGGATCCGCCGCGCCTTCCCTACTGGATCACCGGTGGGATCCAGATCTTGGCCGGAGTTGCCTGCCTGCTGTGGGGGCTGGAGTGGCAGTATGCGGTGGCAGGGGGGATCGGAGCTTTGGCCATGCTGCTTCTAATCCTACTTCATGGATCTCAATAGATCTCACTGATTTCCCTCTGAGGCCTTACCCAGGTGCACCTGCCAGACTTGGCCCAGCGCCCTCACCTCATCCCCAAGGCGCAATTTGCGCCCGCGGCGGGTTTCCACCTCGCCATTGACCTGCACCTGTCCGGCTTGGATCAACTGCTTGGCCTGCCCACCGGTAGACACAACCCCCGCCCACTTGAGAAACTGATCCAGCTTAATCACGAGATCTGCCGCCATCACTGCACCCAAAGGGTTTTGACATTGACCAGTTGTCCCGTTGCCTGTTTCTCCACTCTGGCATTTGCATTCTGCCCGGAATGGGGCTCGGGAGAGAAAAATTGGTGATGTCTGGGATCAGGGTTGCAAGCTGCTCGTGGTTGCCGTTGGATCCCCGGCTCAGAACTCATAAGCGGCTTGCGACAGGCTGGCGATCAGCTCTTCGGCTCTGGGGTCGTTGGGGGTTTCTCGCTTCACCCATACCGCCGCCACATAGCGTCGTCCGTTGGGCAAATCCAGGATCCCGGCATCTCCCACCACTGAGCGCAGGGTTCCCGTCTTGTGGGCAATGTGCACCTCCTGGTCCAGGTGGGGTCGAAAGTAGGAGGGCCGTTGGGTGCCCTAGGGAATGTCCAAAAAGTGGTCGCGGCTGCGGCGGCTGAGCATGCGCCCCTGTTCCACTTGGCTGAGCAACCAAACTATGTCGCGTGGGCTGCTGGTGTTGGTGCCCTCCAGATCCGGTAGCCACCAGGAAATTTGCGTGTGCTGTAGCCGCCACTGACGAAATTTTTGGTTGAGAGTCTCCTGTCCACCCAGGCGATCGGCGATCGATGATCAGATTGGTGGCGAAGTTATCGCTGAGGGTGCTCATCAGGGTGGCCGCCTCCAGGGCAGAGACCTGGGATCCAAGGGGGCGGGTTTGGAGCACGCTCCTGCTTTGAGATCTTCTTTCTAGTGGCAACAACTCAAATTGGGAGCCGGCTGAGGTAAGCGCCCAGTCAACGCTATCGGGAAAGCAAGGTGCCAGAGCTAGCTGCTTCTAGGCTGGTCACGAGCCTCCTGGGGTAATTGGCAGCAAGGACGGTCAGTGACTC
>NZ_JANSJA010000171.1:0-792 GCF_047462335.1 Synechococcus sp. H60.1 | reverse complement strand
CCCCTTACAATGGACAGCAACTCGATTCCATGTTCATGGCCTTGCTGCCTGCTCGGTCGGCAGGAAGCGGTGCTTATGCCGAAGTCTTTTGGGAGGTTTGGGTGTTGAGAGCAGTGAAGCGTTCGTGGGGCCTCCGCTTGGCCCGGCTGGGGACGAGGCTGATTTTGGCAGGCTTGTTGGTAGGGGCGCTATCCCCTTTGGCAAAGGCGCAGTCGGGCTTTGTCATCACGGGCAGCGAGGGGGTACCTGTCCTCAGCTATCGGCTGGATTTTCGCGGCATTCGTGGTCGGCTGGATCGCTATCGCCTGAAGATCCCACCGCAGGATGTGGCGGTGGCGGAGGTGCAGATTAGCGCGGACAGGAACTTTGATGCCGTCATCGATCCCCAGAATGTACGCCTAGAGGTGGAGGGCAAGCCGGTGGAGCTGGCGGAAGTGTATTGGGACGAGGAGTTTCGCTCTTTGGAGGTGGTGGCCCGTCAACCCATTGCCGCCGGCCAGGAGATCCGCTTGGTGCTCTCCAATGTGCGCAACCCTTCCGCTGCCGGCATCTACCGGGTAGAGGCGCGGGTACGGGGGACAGAGCCCAACCCGCTCTTCCGCAAGGTGGGCAACTGGCTCATCACCATCGACGATCCGGAGCGGCTCACCTTCTGATGGCCGCTGCCTCTGGCTTCAACAACCCCAAGGGATCCCCATCTCCCCTCTCCCTGAGGGAGAGGGGCTGGGGGTGAGGGGATCTCCCCTCCAGACGGTAGCCTGGCATACAGGGAGAGGTTGTCTTTGGTGCTGG
>NZ_JANSJA010000170.1:0-794 GCF_047462335.1 Synechococcus sp. H60.1 | reverse complement strand
GAAGAATGGCGTCAACACCTCTAAGAATAGGCAGCCGAGAACTTCCCTGGCTAACCCTATCTGGGCAGCAAGACAGCGGCAGGGATCCCAGCCAGCCAGGAGATGAACCCGAACTAGAGCCGCGCAGGCCTTGGCCGGGGATCCCATCGGTTTGCTGCGCCTGCTGGGAAAACGATTGCCTACGATCTAGACCCCTCTTGTCGAGGCGGGGGATCCCGCCCTGGTCTTGTTACAGAAATTTAGAATCGTTACAATAGTTAGCATCTTTGCATTGCAGGTTTCATCTTATGGCACTCACTCAGCGCTTTCCCGTGCTGTTTGTCTCAGTTTTGCGTCACGACAGCGTAGCCCCGCGCTGGTCTCAAGTGGCGTGGACTGTCTTGCGGGTGGTGGCAGGGCTATTCATGATTCACAACGGCCTCGACAAACTGGCTGATATCGAGGGGTTTGCAACGGCTTATGTAGAAGTGATCGGGTTGCCTTTCCCGATCTTTTTTGCTTATGTAGCTGCCTATACTGAACTGATTGCAGCTCCGCTGGTGGCAGTGGGTTTGTTGACCCGCGCGGCGGCGTTGGGTTTGTTCGCCACGATGGCGGTGGCCATGTTCCACCACATCAAGGTGGCCGGCTTCAGCGTTCCTTATCTGGAGCTATCGGCTATCTACGCGGCCATCTTCTTGGCCTTTGCGGTGAATGGCGGCGGCTGGTTCTCTTTGGATCAGCTCTTGGCGAACGGTATTGAGGCGGGGCTGAACCGCTCCAGCCGACAAAAGTTGGAGAGCCTGGAGTCTTCG
>NZ_JANSJA010000169.1:0-7959 GCF_047462335.1 Synechococcus sp. H60.1 | reverse complement strand
GGTGGGGAATCCCGCGCCTTACGTTGATCGAGCTGCCGACTTTTACGGTGCTACCCGCAGCTTTCCCTTCGCCGTAGAGGAAGAGATCGCCGATGCCCTCTTGGCGGCAGGGGCAACCACTCCTGAAACCCATTTTCTCGAGGTCGGCATTGGGACTGATTCAGCGTTGATATTTCTAAACGGATGTTAGCTGAGCAGGTGGAAGCCTTTTTGCGGTCTCAAGGGGCTCATGTGTCTGCGCATCCACCCAGAGTTAGGCAAGTCTTATAGGGAGGGTAAGAAATTTTCTTGTGGGCATTGCGCTTGGAGGGGTGACACTGACCTGAACGGTGCAAGGGCTACCGCACTTTTGGGGCGTTCTATAAACACGCCTGGAAGTTTGTGGCTGGCTTGCTCTCTAAGCGAGCCTGCTTCAGGGCTACTGTTCGCGTCAGCGGGATCAAGTCCTTAAACCCTATCCGCCTATGCGGTGGAGTAGTTTATACCAGGGCCGCACTTCTCTGGCTCGGCCTGCCCCCAACTTCCCAAACCTTCACAGTAACCTTGCTAAGATTTCCATGGCAGGGATCCCGGTCTATGCAAGGCGTACTGCTGATCCTTTACATGTTGTTTGTCAGTGGCCTGATTGCCGTTGTCGGGGATCGGGTCGGGTATCGGATTGGCAAAAAGCGCCTCACCTGGTTTAACCTGCGTCCCCGCCACACGGCCGTTTTGGTAGCCGTGATTACCGGCGTGAGCATCTCGGCGCTGACCTTGGGCACGCTGCTGCTCCTCAACCGCTCTCTTTCGGAAGCCCTGTTCAGCTACACCAACCAAATTGCCCAGGCGGAGCAGGAGCTGCGGGCCCTCAACCGCCAGAAAGCTCTTCTGGAAGGGGAGAATGCCACTCTCAGAGCCGAGCGAGACCGCCTTAAGCTGGATCTCGACCAATTTCGCAGTCAGCAATCGGCAGCCCAGACCCGCCTGAGCGAAGTCCGGGAGCAACTGGCCATAGCGCTACAAGAGCGGCAAGAGGCAGAGGCGAAGCTGGCGGCAGCCAACGAGCAACTGGCCCAAGTGCAGCCCAGCCTGGAGCGGGCCCAGGCAGAGTTGGAGGCGGTGAAGGCAGAGGTGGAGGCGGCCCGAAAGATGATTGCCGATCTGGAGTCGCAAAAGCAGGCTCTGCAACTGGATCGGGATCAACTGGAGCGCTCTCTGGATACGGCGCAGGGGGCCCTGAGCCAACTGGAAACTCAAAAAAAGCAGCTTGAGCAGGAGATTGCGCAGCTCAACCAGTTAGCGGTGCGGCTGCGACGGGGAGAGCTGGCCATTCTGGCGGGAGAAGTCCTGGCTACAGGAGTTGTGCAAACGCCAGCAGGGGCAGAGCCGGCGGCAGTGCGGCGGCAGTTTGAGCGAGTTTTGGCCCAGGCAGAACAGCGGGCCCTTGCCCTCGGCTCCCAACCCATCCCCCCTCTGGAGAACGCCATCCTCATCCGCCGCGAGGAGGCCGACCAAGCCCTGGAAAAGCTACAAGAACCCGGTAGCTGGGCGGTGCGCATTCTTTCGCTCTCCAATCGGCTTAAGGGCGAGCCTGTGCCCGTGCTGGTGCAGATCTACCCCAACCAGCGTATCTTTGCCAGGGGATCTGTGCTGGCGCAGGGTGTAATCCAGCCAGGCTTGAGCGAGAACGAAATCCAACAGCGGCTGCTAGAGCTCCTCAACCAGGCCAATCAGCGCTCCCAGGCAGAAGGCCTCCTCTCGGATCCCATCACCGGCACTGTCGGAGAATTCTCGCAGGTGAAGTTCTTGGAAGTTGTGCAGCATCTCCGCCAGAGCACTACCCCTCTGGATGTGAAGCTGGTTGCCGACACCGACATCTACACGGCGGGGCCGCTGCGGGTGAGTTTCCTGATGGCGGAGGCCTCTGGCCAGCAGGACGCCACCCCCGTTCAGCAGGCGGGGCAGATTGGGGGATGAGGGATCCACTCCACCTGGGCGGGCTGGAAGAGGGGCGAGTGCTGATGGGCTTTGACCCGGGGCGGGACAAGTGCGGCCTTGCCGTGGTGCAAGTTCAGCCGGCGTGGCAGATCTTGCATCGGGAGGTGGTCTTGGCGGGGGAGGCCTTGGCCAGGTTGCAGGCCCTCTGGCAACAGTTTGGGGCGGAGCGGCTCATCCTGGGAAATCAGACAACGGCGCGAGGCTGGAAACAGCAACTGCAGTCGCTCCTCCCACCCCAACAGATCGTTCTGGTGGACGAGAGGCACAGCTCCCAAGAGGCCCGTCAGCGCTACTGGGATTTTTACCCACCGCGGGGATGGGAGCGGCTGTTGCCGAAGGGAATGCGGGTGCCGGACAAGGCTTACGATGATCTGGTGGCCCTGATTCTGGTGGAGCGGTACTGGCGTGGGCAAGCAAGGGCTGAGCCGACGTGAATTTCTATACGGGATCCTGCTGGGGCTGGCGGTGGCCGGCTGTGGCGGGCCTAGGGGCTCTCTGCCCCTCATTCTCGCCCTTAAACAAGGGATCCCAGCCAGCTTGGTGAACGAGTTTCGCCGCCGCACCCAGGTTCCCTTTCGGCTGCAACTGTTGGACGAGCGGGCCCAGTTGCTGGCCTACCTGCGGCAGAGCGTCCAGCCGCCTGAGCCGGCCTGGTGGGATCCGGGGAGATGGTTCCGGTGGCAGCCGTCAGCAGCGGCCCTGAGCCTGTTGGGAGCTGACGCCTTGGATCGGGCCATTGCTGCCGGTTGGCTGGATCCCTTGCCACCTGACCTCTTGGGGGAACGATGGCAGCACTTGGATCCCCGCTGGCAGGCTGCTGCCCGGCGAGAGGGGCAGATCTGGGGCGTGCCCTGGCGCTGGGGGGTAACGGCCATTGCCTACCGCCGCGACCGGGTGAGCAACCCCATCCGGGACTGGGCGGATCTGTGGCGGCCTGAGCTGGCCGGGAAGCTCACCCTACCGGATCACCCCCGGGAGGTGATCGGGCTCGTCCTCAAAAAGCTGGGCCGCTCCTACAACGATCCCCTCGATCCCGAAGAGGCCGAACTGCGGCGAGAGCTGGGATCCCTGCACCGCCAGGTTCTGGCCTATACTTCCGCCGACTACTTGCCCATGTTGCGCCTGGCCGATAGCTGGGTGGCTGTGGGCTGGTCGCAGGATCTCTACGTCACCCAGGCCAACTACCCCGAGCTGGAGGTGGTGATCCCGGCTTCGGGATCCGCCATCTGGTGGGATGTCTGGGTGCGGCCTCATAGAGCTCACAACGCTTCCCCAGAGCTGGAAGGATCCCTGCTGGCCGACTGGATTGACTTCGTCCTAACCCCAGAGTTCGTCCCCCGCCTGGTGAACTTGAGCGGGATCGCTTCGGTTTTGCCGCTGGATTGGGCCCAACTCCCCCCTCGGCTGCGTCGCAGGGCTGACTTCCAGCCTTCTACCTGGGAGCGCGGCGAGATTTGGCGGCCTCTGAGCTCCGCCGAAGCTGAGTCCTATCTTCGCCTCTGGGATCAGATGCGGCGCGGCCTCCTGTAGCCTGGCTTTTCCTGACCCCGGCGGCCAAAGTGTGAGAACCCGCAAGTCTGGGGGTAACTAGGATCCTCTACTTGCCCTTTCTGCTCTTTTTGCCCGGTTTGGGTTTCTCCTCGGCTGCGGCGGCCTGTTCCGGTTGCAAGCCAGTAGGGGCTGTGGCCGCCTCTGCAGAAGGCT
The DNA here is from genome assembly GCF_047462335.1 of Synechococcus sp. H60.1. Taxonomy (NCBI): domain Bacteria; kingdom Bacillati; phylum Cyanobacteriota; class Cyanophyceae; order Synechococcales; family Synechococcaceae; genus Synechococcus; species Synechococcus sp. H60.1. Next base: position 4,278 of record NZ_JANSJA010000169.1, on the reverse strand, counting down.
CAACCGCCTCAGAGATCCCAGACACCTCTGCTTCTACAGAAGGGAGAGCTGCCTGCGGCTCTGTTGCGACCTCCCCCTCGGCTTTCGTATCGACACGAGGCTCAACTGCCCCAGGGATCCCAGATCCCTCTGCTTCTGGCCTCTCGGCCTCAAACTCCGCCTCCGGCACCGATGTGCCAGCCGATTCAGCCCTCTCTTGCCAGTCTTCACCCTCAGAGCTGCCAGAGAGGGTGGGATTCCCCTCGCTATCGACCCAGTTGACTGTGGTCTGAGCCTTCAGCCAGGCCATCACTTTGTTGGTCAGCAGATCTTCGTGAACGACTTGGCGTACTCGCTCCCGATCCAGCTTCTGCCCTTGCTGGGCGTAGGCCGCCATCACCTCTTCCACCTCGGCTTCCAATTCGTTGGGGCCTACGGCAATCTGCTCCTGCCGGACAATGGCACTGAGAGCCAAGGTGCGCCGCAGCCGGTTGATGGCCTCAGGCCGGTAGCGCTCCATCCACTGGTTAAGGGTTTCGGGCGGCATTTGGGACAAGAGCTTGCGGATCTCTCCCGGCGTAACCCCTTGCTGCTGCTGCAGCGACTGAAGGCTTTGGGCCAACAGTTGTGTCGTTTCTTGCTCGACTAGGGTCTCCGGCAGATCCACCTCAGTGGTTTCCAAGATGGCGTTGAGGATGGCCGTCTCCAGGTTTTCCTCAGATTGCCTGAGAGCATCTTGTTCGAGGCGCTTTTGCAGGTGTTCCCGCAGCTCGGCCACCGTCTGAAACTCGCTGATCTCCTGCACAAAGGCGTCATCCAGCTCCGGCAGCTCTTTGGTCTTGATCTCTTTGAGGCAGACGGTGAACGTAACTGTTTTCCCGGCCAACTCTTTTCTGAAGTAATCGTCGGGGAAAGTGGCTGTGATCTCCTTGGTTTCGTCGAGCTGCATGCCGACAACGCCCGCCACAAAACCGGGGATGAAGTTCTCCTCTTTGAGCTCCAACTGAAAGTCTTGGGCGGCGATCTCCTCCAGGGGATTGCCCTCGGCGTCGCGAGCTTGAAAATCGATCACTACCACATCCCCCAACTGGGCGGGCCGATCTTCTACGGGCAGGAGGGTGGCCCGCTGATCCCGCCACCGGTCGATGAGCTGGTCGACCTGTTCGGGCTTGACGGTGACGCGGGTGGCCGTGACGGTTAGACCTTTGTATTGGCCGACGCGGGCTTCGGGGTACACCTCCACATACCCCGAGAAGCTGAAGTCTGCCTCCGGGTTGAAGCGATCGAGAAGCTGCTCCACCTTGTCGTCCAGCTCGAAGCGACTGATGGGACGCAGTTGGGTGTCCTTGAGCGCCTGTTGGATGGCCTCGTTGATCAGGTCATCGACGGCACTGGCCATGACGCGCTCGCGGCCCACCTGGCGCATCACCAGGTTGCGGGGGGCCTTGCCCTTGCGAAATCCCGGGATCTGGATGTTCCGCTCCAGTTGGCGCAAGGTTTTTTCGTAGGAGCGCTTCACCTGGTCGGCTTCTACCACGATTTTGAGGCCAACCCGGCTGCCAGGGCGTTTTTCTTGTGTAACCTGCATAGGAAGTGATGGACTAGTGGAAGAGGCCGTTAGAAGTTCAATTCTACCCCAACCGCTTGGGGATCGACGGGATCCATACGGGGCAGTTCTAGGCAGGGGATCCCTCGGTGGCCACTTCTTTCACCTCCTGGATGTCCTCTTGGGGTTCGGCGCGCTTGCTGGGGGGCAGTTGCTTGACCTTGGCTTCCAGCTCCACCACCATTTCCTTGAGCTCGGTGATGGTGACTTCCTTCTCCTGCAGTTGCCGATTTTTTTCGCGGGCTTCGATGCTGAACTGGATACGCATCCAGAGGCTATACAGCCAGGCAAGGGCGGCCCCGATCCCGGCAGAAGCCAACAGTTCAATCACCAGCGGGCTTTCGATGGTGACTCCGGGGGCGAAGTTAATCGTGACTGGGGTGGCGTTTTGCATGGCAAAAAGAGCGATTCCCAGGAGGGCCGAGAACAGGATCAGGTAGTTGAACAGTTGCATGATTTTCTCCTTCGAGGGATCCACGACGGCTTGCCAGCACCAGAATACCCACAAACGGGGGTTGATTTGTTGGCCCGAGAGATCTCAGAAGAACCAGCCATAGCTGTGTAAGCCTTTGCCCAGAAAGTTCACCCCCAGATAACACACCCAAACCACCCCAAAGCCCAAGCTGGCCAAGAGGGCGGGGCGCCTGCCCTGCCAGCCTTTGGTGATGCGGGCGTGCAAATAGGCGGCAAAGACCAACCAGGTAATCAAAGCCCAGGTTTCTTTGGGATCCCAGCTCCAGTAGGTGCCCCAGGCTTCGTTGGCCCAGACGGCGCCGGCAATGATGCCGATGGTGAGCAGCGGGAACCCCAGCCCGATTAGCCGGTAGCTGGTGTTGTCTAAGATTTCCGCCAGGCTCAGCCGTTGCCAAGCGATCGCTTCGTTGGGTGCCGGTTGGGGAAGAGGTTCAGCCGGTCGGGGGGAGCGGATCCCGGCGTAGACCAGTTCTGCAGCAGGAGATGGCAGGGTGGCTTCTGTCCATTCCGGGTGGGTTGCAGGCTGAGAGGGGCGAAATTGCAGGCCGAGGGAGTTGCCCTTTAACTGAACTTCCTGGCCGCGGGTGACGATGAGAAAAGTGATGGCCAAAAGGGATCCCACCAAGAGGGCTGCGTAGGCCAGCAGCATCACAGTTACGTGCATCATCAGCCAGTTGGATTGCAAAGCCGGCACCAGTGGTTGGGCCGCCTGCATATCTTCCGGCAGGGCCAGGGCGGCAAAGGCCACAATGCCTGTCGCCAGCGGGGCGGTCGTCACCCCCACCCAACGGCTACGAGTCCAGTGGAGAGCCAGCAGGTGCAAGGTGGTGATCCCCCAGGCCAAGAAAAACAAAGACTCGTACAAGTTACTCAAGGGGAAATAGCCGGCATCGATCCAGCGGGCCGTCAGCAGGGCGGCGATCGTCAAGTTTGCCCCGATCATCCCCGCCAAGCCCAGCTCAGACAGAAGCTGCACCTGGGGAAACGCTGCCCCCCCCCAGTAAAACAGCATGGCCCCCAAACAGACAGCAAAGGCCATGTTGTTGAGTAAAGCCTGCCACTGAGCTAGATCCAAGCCTGCAAAAGCCGTTATCGCCAACCAAGCCATACCTGACCTCAAAAGTTCTCCTGACCCCGCTTGGGCCAGACCGCTGATCCCATTCTAGGGTGGGGGAGGGGATCTTCCCCAAAGGACACATGCTGGTAATGTGGGGATGGCTTATCTGCTGCTCGGCAGGATACCGAAAGTGTTGGGATGTGAGGCTCATGCAAGGACACGCGGGAAAGGCCAGAACCTGGAGATGGGGATGGTGGATGGCTCTGGTGGCAGCTCTTGTGCTGGTCGCTTGCGGTGGATCCCCGCCTGAACAGCCCCAGGAACAGCTACCTCAGCTCGAGCGGGTACCAGTGCCGCCGGAGATTGCCAAGCTGGATGCCCACTTGGAGCACTGCCGTCCGCGGGTGCAGATCCTCAGCCCTAAGCCGGGTGAGGTGTTGTCGGAGCGGCAAGTAACCGTTCGCTTTGCAGTGCAGGGGTACCCGCTTTTTAAGGATCCGCAACTGGGCCTCGGCCCCCATTTGCACGTAGTGCTGGACAACCGGCCCTACATCGCCCATTACGATGCCGATGCTCCCCTTGTTTTTGAGGATTTGGAGCCGGGATCCCATACTCTGCGGGTGTTTGCCGGCAAGCCCTGGCACGAGAGCTTTAAAAACTCCGAGGCCTACGCCCAAGTCAGCTTCCATGTGCTAGCGCCTACGCCGGAGTATGTGCCGCAGCCGCACCTGCCTTTGCTCACCTACAACCGCCCCACCGGCAGCTACGGTGCCGAGCCGATCCTGGTGGACTTTTGGCTGGCCAACGCCCCGGTACGCGAGAGTCTGCTGACCGACCTGCCGCGGGATTGGCGCATCCGCTACACCCTCAACGGTCAGTCCGGCCTGCTGGATCGCTGGGAGTCTTTTTACTTGAAGGGCTTGAGGCCCGGTCGCAATGTGATGGTGGTGGAACTGGTGGACAGCAAAGGGGATCCCATCCGCAACGTGTTCAACAGCGCTGCCCGCGAGATCACCTACACCCCCGGCGGCCAAGACACTCTCTCCAAGCTGATCCGCGGCGAGCTGAAAGCGGAAGAGGCCCTGGCCATTGTGCAGCCCCAGCCCACACCCACACCGACGCCGACACCCACGCCCCGGGCTCTTATACACATCTGACGCTG
>NZ_JANSJA010000168.1:0-8018 GCF_047462335.1 Synechococcus sp. H60.1 | reverse complement strand
CTGCTGTCAAGCGGGTGAGGAAACCCCACCCGCCTGCGCGGTGGGGTAGTTCATCAAGACGTAAAGGCTGCCCTTTTGGGGAAAGAGACTCCAAGCTTGACAAGGGCAGAGGAGCAGCCGAAGATCGCTGCACAAGGATCCCTCACCTTGCAATGGCTGCCAAGAAAAGACCCTCGGAGCTTCAGCCCAGCCTATTTGACGATCCCCTAGAGCCACCTGCCTCTGCAACGGAGACGCTTCCCCAATGGGATCAGATCCCGCTCTCGGCTCAGGTGCCCATTCCCCCCGGCACCTATCGGGATCTAGAACAACTGGAGCAGCACTGCCGAGTCTGCCAGCGCTGTGAGTTGGCGGCCAACCGTACCTATGTGGTGGTGCACCGAGGTAACCCTAAAGCCAAGATCGTGATTGTTGGCGAGGGGCCGGGGGAAAACGAAGATCTGCAAGGCCTGCCCTTTGTAGGTAAGTCCGGCCAGTTGCTGGACAAGATCCTGGCCTCGGTGGGGCTGGATCCCGAGCGGGATACCTACATCTGCAATGTGGTCAAGTGCCGCCCCCCCAACAACCGCGTACCCACCCAGGCGGAGATGGACGCCTGCCGACCCTATCTCTTGGAGCAGATTCGCCTGGTGGATCCCTGGATCATTTTGTTGACGGGGGCCACTTCGGTGCGCTCCCTTTTGGGGGATAAGCGGGGCATTACCAAGATCCGCGGCGAGTGGATCCAGTGGCAGGGGCGCTGGTGCATGCCCATCTTCCACCCCGCCTACTTGCTGCGCAACCCTGACCGCACCCCCGGCAGCCCCAAGTGGTTGATGTGGCAGGATATTCAGGCGGTGAAGCAGAAGTACCTAGAACTTGCTGGCGCAACGCCACCCCAGCAGGACTTTTGAGCCCACTTTCCCTGTCGCTTACGTGGCCAGCGCTGCTGCCCTCACCCCCAGCCCCTCTCCCTTGGGAGAGGGGGGTATGGGATCCCTAACTTGCAGGCTTGAAGCCGCTCAGCAAGCCAAAGCGCAGCAAGCCGGTGGCATAGGCCCGCCGCATCAGGCCCAGCCCCAGCGCCCCACGAACGGTGACCCAGCCGCTGCGCACCAAAGCCGGGATCCACCGCCAATCGCGAGCCGAGGCAATTACCTCATCCCAAAAGGGGGCCACCCGCTCCGACCAGTCGGCGGTGCGCAACTGCTCGAACCCCACCTCTTGGGCCAGTGCTTCATACTCCGACAAGCTGATGACATAGGGCAGGCAGTACACGTCGTAGATCTGCTGCAAAAGCCGCTGATCCTGGCGGCTCAGGGATCCCTCGCGGTGGCACCAGGTCACCACCATCATCTGCCCGCCCGGCTGCAAGACCCGCCAGCCCTCGGCCAGAAACCGCCGCTTATCTGGCATGTGCTCGCCGCTTTCCAGAGCCCAGACCAGATCGAAGGTGTGGTCGGCAAAGGGCATTTCCAGGGCATCGGCCACCCAAAAGCGCACCCTGTGGCTCAGACTGGCCTCCTGGGCCCGCTGCGTGGCCCGTCGGGCCTGGACAGGGCTGAGGGTAATGCCTGTTACCTCGGCGCCAAAGCGCCGCGCCAGCTCCAGGCTGCTCCCTCCAATGCCACAGCCGAGATCGAGGATGTGCTGAGGGGGTTTAGGATCCCCGATCTGGCCCCATTGAATCACTCGCTCCATGAGATCGATCTGGGCTTGGCGGCGATCCTTGCCGGTCTGGCCCGGCTCATAGTAGCCGTGGTGCATGTGCTCCCCCCACACCTGCTCCCACAGGCCGGAGGAAGCATCGTAGAAGCGGCGGATGCGTTGGTTGAGGGGGGAAGCCATCCAGTCAGGAGCGGGTCGGGATCCCTTCCATTCTGGACGATCTGGCCGTCCCTGCTGGCCCTGGACGCAGCCTGACAAAACCCCGATTAAGCTGGGAAAGTAGGCCCTTGCCGCCCATCCCCCTTTCTTAGACTGCCTTGGCCACCTCGGAATTGGCTCTGGAACAGCTTCTCTTCACCCCGGCCACACCTGCGCCTGACGCGGTGCGGGTCATCTACGCCTTTCCCAACACCTACTCGGTAGGGATCACCAGCCTCGGCTACCAGGTCATCTGGAGCCTGCTGGCCAGCCGCCGCGAGGTGGCGGTTGCCCGCCTGTTTACCGACCTGGCCGAGCCGCTGCCGCGGGATCCGGAGCTGGTGGGCTTTTCCCTGTCTTGGGAGCTGGACTACGTCCATATCCTGGATCTGTTGGAACGACAGGGGATCCCCCTCCAGGCCGAGGCGCGGGAAGAAGCGCATCCCTTGGTTTTTGGCGGCGGCCCGGTGTTGACGGCCAACCCTGAGCCCTTTGCTGCGTTCTTTGACTTGATCCTGCTGGGAGACGGGGAAGGCCTGGTGGAGCAGATGATCCAGACCTATCAGCAGGTGCGGCAGGGATCCCGGGCCGAAAAGCTGCAGGCGCTGGCTCAGGTGCCGGGGATCTACGTGCCCAGCCTCTACGAAGTCCACTACCGCGGCCCCGACGGCCCGGTGGAAAAGGTCATTCCCAAGCGGGACGGGATCCCCAGCTCCATCCGCAAGCACACCTTCCGCGGCAACACCCTCTCGGTGTCCACCGTGGTTACCCCCAAGGCGGCCTGGGAGAGCATCTACATGGTGGAGGTGGTGCGCAGTTGCCCCGAGATGTGCCGCTTTTGTCTAGCCAGCTACCTAACTTTGCCCTTTCGCGCTGCCGATGTAGAAGGGCATCTGATCCCGGCGGTGGAGCGGGGGCTGCAGGTTACCCAGCGGATTGGCCTTTTGGGGGCTTCGGTAACCCAGCACCCCCAGTTTGAGGAGTTGCTGGAGTACCTGGCGCAGGATCGCTTTGAGCAGGTGCGCCTTAGCCTGGCCTCGGTGCGCACGGGCACGGTCACGCCTCGCTTGGCGCAAGTGCTTTCCCGCCGCGGCAGCCAGTCCATTACTGTGGCCATTGAAAGCGGCTCAGAACGGCTGCGCCAGGTCATTAACAAGAAGCTAACCAATGAAGAAATCTTGGCGGCGGCCGCCCACGCCCAGGCCGGCGGCCTGAAGGGGATCAAGTTCTACGGCATGGTGGGGATCCCGGCGGAAACCCAGGCCGACCTGGAGGCCACCGTTGCTCTTTTCAAGGAGCTCAAGAAGGTGGCTCCCCGCCTGCGCTTGACTTTGGGCTGCAGCACCTTTGTCCCTAAGGCCCACACCCCTTTCCAGTGGCAGGGGGTGGATCCCCAGGCCGAGAAAAAGCTGCAGTGGTATCAAAAACATCTGCGTCCCCTGGGCGTGGAGTTCCGTCCCGAAAGCTGCAGTTGGTCGGTCATCCAAGCCCTCATCTCGCGGGGGGATCGGCGGGTGGCCCGAGTCTTGCAGCTAGCCCGGCAGTGGGGCGAGTCCCTGGGCAGCTTCCGCCGCGCCTTCAAAGAGCTGCAGGGACAACTGCCGCCCTTGGACTACTACGTGCACAGCAACTGGGATCCGGCGGATCCCCTTCCCTGGCAGCACATCCAGGGCCCCCTCAGCCTGGAGCGGCTGGCCCAGCACCGCCAAGAGGCCTTCTCCACGTAGCCCAGAATCTAGGGATGGGGGCCTGCAGCGGCCAGAAACGCCTCGATCTCGGCGCGCTGGGGCAAACTGGGCTGGGCCCCAGGGCGGGTTACACACAAGGCCGCAGCGGCATTGGCAAAATGGAGGGCTTCCCTCAGGGATCCGCCAGCAGCCAGGTAGGCGGCCAAAGCACCGCAGAAGCTGTCGCCGGCAGCAGTGGTATCCACCACCAACACGGGGTGGGCTGGCAGATGGCCCCTTTCCTCCCCATCGGCCCAGACCAAGCCCGCTCCCCCCAAGGTGATGATCACTGTCGGGATCCCCTGCTGTTGCAAGGCTTGGGCCACTTTTTCGGCTTGCGCTGGCGTCTCCACTGGAGATTGGGCAAGGGCAGCGGCTTCGCTTTCATTGAGCACCAAGTAGCGCACCTGACGCAGGAGGGATCCCGGCAGGGGAGCCATAGGGGCGGGATTGAGGAGGACAGGGATCCCTTGGGCAAAGGCCTGCTCCGCCACCGCCTGCACGGTGGCTAGGGGGATTTCCAGTTGCAACAGCACTAGAGCCGCCGGCGTCCAGGGGGGCAGATGCTCTGGCAGGTAGCGACCATTGGCCCCGGGGCTAACCACAATCCGGTTTTGCCCTGCTTGATCCACGGTAATTAGAGCAATACCGCTGGGTCCTTCCAGCTGCCGTACGTAGTGGGTAGCAACGCCGTTTTGCTCCAAGTTCTCCTTTAGCAGGCGGCCAAAGCCATCGGATCCCACTGCCCCCCACATTTCCACCTGGGCTCCCGCCCGGGCTGCTGCCACCGCTTGGTTGGCCCCCTTGCCCCCAGGGTAGGTGGCGTAGTCCGATCCCAGCACCGTCTCCCCCGGCCCCGGCTGGTGTGGCACCTGCACCACCAGGTCTAGATTTAAGCTCCCCACTACGCGAACGAGGGTCGTCATTGGCTGGCTGGAAAACGTTGCCTCCAGGGTAGCCAATTCTAGCTCCCGCTACAGTCTAAGAACTCCCCACCTTGGAGCCTCTCGGCTAGCTTAGTGAGGAGGTGACGCGGAGAACGAGCCATGCTGCTAGCCACTACAGACATGCTCCAAGGTAAAGAGGTGGAGCGCTACCTGGGCATTGTTACTGCCGAGGTAGTTTATGGCACCAATGTTCTGCGGGACTTCCTTGCTGCCCTCCGCAACATTATCGGGGGACGCACAAGAACCTACGAAGAAGTGTTCGAGAATGCTCAGAAAAAGGTTTTGGAAGAGTTGGAGCAGCGAGCCAAACGTTTGGGAGCAAATGGCATCCTAGGCGTTACCATTCATACCAACATGAGCACGACGCTGATCCTCGTTACCGCCGCCGGCACCGCCGTCAAGTTGCGCTAAGCCTTTCCCCTTAGGCCAGGCTCTCCATCACTGCCTCGTCAATCTCGAAATTGGCGTAGACATTTTGCACATCGTCCAAGTTGTCCAGCCGTTCCATGAGGGTCAGCACCAGCTTGGCCGTCTCGGGATCCTCCACATGCACTTCTGTGGAAGGGATCCAACGGATGGCCGCCTCCTGCACCCGGTAGCCCTCTTTTTTAAGGTAGGTGGCCACCTGCTCCAGCAGGGTGTAATCGCAATAGACCTCTGCGCCGGTCCCCTCCACCTTGAGATCCTCCCCCCCTGCTTCGGCTACCGCTAGCAGCAGAGCTTCGGGATCTGTCACCTCCTCTAGGTTGATCACCCCTTTTTGCCGAAACAGCCAGCTCACGCAGCCGCTTTCCCCCAGGCTGCCGCCGACTTTGCTGAAGGCTTCCCGTACCTCGGCAGCCGTGCGGTTGCGGTTATCGGTCATGGCCTCAATCAAGACAGCCACGCCCCCAGGGCCGTAGCCTTCGTAGCGGATTTCCTCCAGGGGGCTGTCGTCGGTCCAGTTGCCGGATCCCTTGGCGATGGCCCGTTCAATGTTCTCGGCGGGCATGCCTGCCGCCTTGGCTTTCTCTACCGCCGAGCGCAGCCGAAAATTGGCTTCCGGATCCGGCAGGCCGCTGCGCGCTGCCACGATGATGGCGCGGGAAAGTTTGGTAAATAGGCTGCCTTTTCTGGCATCTACGCGGGCTTTTTGCCGCTTAATGTTGGCCCACTTGCTGTGTCCTGCCATACCTGCACACTGGTCAAGCAGTAGGAGGGAAGAGATCCCCTTAACTCCGAAGCCTAGATCACCCCAGGCCCAGGACTCAACCCCACCCCAGCTCCAGAACCCTAGCTTGGATCCCCAAGCAAAACCCCATGAACAGCAACCAGCCCTATCAAGGCTAAATGGGCTGCCGCTCGATGACATCCCCCGGTGGGGGTGGAGCTTCGGGGGTTGGTGAAGCTTCTGGCGTTGCTTGCGGTGGGGGCGTTGGTGTCTCTCCAGGAGCTGGCGTGGGAGGTAGAGGAGGCCCAGGCTCTTCAAGCACAGCCCCAGGCGGAGGGGTCGGGGTTTGCGGCCGAGTTAAAAAGGGCGTTACCTGTTCCAGCAGCTTGGCATAGAAGATTCCATCCTGCTCTAGCCCAAAGCGACCCACCGCCCAGCGGTGACGGGGCACCAACAACGTTTGCAGCAGTACTTCCCGACTGGCGAAAGAGGGAGTGCCCACAAAGACATAGCCATCGACGATAACACGGTTCAAGTCAGGCCGAGTTTGAAACACCCGATCCACCTCCCGCAGCATCTCTGTATCCAGCCGCTCCAGCAGAGTTTCCAGAGTATCTTCAGGCCTGACCAAAACCCGCACGGGGAAGCGATAGCCTTCGCACCGATAATCTCCGCAAAGTTTAACCAGCTCGTTCCGAACTCGGATCTGCACCGCCGGATCGAGGTCTCTCACCGGTAGGGGGACTTCTGGCTCTGGCTGCTGTTCCGCTTCCTGGGCCCAAGTTAGAAATCGGCCGCCCCCTGCCCCCAATAGCAGCGATCCGCACAACAAGCCGAGTCCCAGACCCTGGAGGGGGAAGCTCCGGCCTAGGTTGCCCTGCCTGGAGCGCTGTGAAAAGCAATCCCGATTCGGGCTACTCGGCGGGTTGTTCATAGGTTAACCAATACGGCAGCGATGGCTATCGCCAACTCTACCCGACATCTGCCTAGGAGGCACTAGGCCAGGGGAAAAATGGAGTTGCTCTTGCTGGGTATCGCTGCTCCTAGGAAGCAGACTAACCAGTTGAAAGGGCATCCTTGTTTGCTGCAGCTTGCCGAAATGGCTGTAGTCTGGAGAAGCTAGTGATCCTGTGGCAGAGGAGTGTCTATGTCGTCATTGCCGGCATCGAAGGTTGGGGGATTGCAGGTGCGTTTTTTCTGGGGCCTTCTAGCCTCGACTCTCCTTCTAGCAAGCTGTGGGGGGTCTGGGGGGACAGTGCCACCTCCGGTCAATGTCTGCGAGCAGGCCTTTAGCCCAGAGTTTTTCGCATCAATTGGCCTGCGCCGCCAAGGAGATAGCCGCAGCGGAACCTTGGGGCCGAATAGCCTTTTGGAGTTCTACTTCGATAGCGCTGGCGAGGTTCAAAATGCCCGGGAAGTTCCACCGCCTCCTGGCACCTTCACCTTTTACTCAGATGGATTTCTCTACTTTCCTTCTGCAGCCAACGTTACCGGAGTTACCATCCGCCTAACCAGTTCAGTCTTCGATCCTTTGCTGGCCATCTCTGGCTTTGATGCCAACAGGAACTCTGATCCGGAACTCATCTTTATCAACGATGACGCAGCTCCTGGCAATTTCACCACCTCTGAGCTGACGATCCCAGTACGGCAAGACCGCTGTTACTTAGTGCTGGTGCAAAGCTACTGGGCCCAGAATGCCCGCAGCTCTGCTCCGGGTAGCCCTGGCCGCGGCCCCTACACCCTCGAGGTGGTCAGGGAAACCTCTGCCACTCCTCCTCCTCCCCCCGCCATCCAGCAGAAGCCGGAGGATCCGGAGAACGGCGGTGGCGGCGACCGAGGCGGCGGCGTGGGTATTTAACTCTGGCGGATGAGCCTGATGGCAAAGCTGGCGCTGCCACAGGTGGCTGTGCCGCGAATGGAGCGCCCGTCAGGGCTGACAGTGCCACTCCACGTGATGGTTGGAGTACCGCTGCCCCCTATCCTGCCGCTGACAGAAAATTGGTTGCCGATGAGCTGGCCGCTGCGCTCCGCAAAACCGGGAGAGGAAACCCTGAGCTGGTTGCCGTCTTGACGAATGGAGACGGTTTCCTGGATACCGGTTGCAACATTAACCTTACACAGGGATCCCTGCCAGACAAAGGATCCTCCCTCGTAGAGCCACTGGCCGCTCAAGGCAAGCTCTGCCGCAGGCGTTGGCGTTGGTGGAAGTGGTGTCGAGGTGGGCGGCGGGGGTAGAGTTGGGGTAGGGGTAGGAGTGCGAGGAACAAGTGGCGTCAATCGAGGGGTAGGAGTAAGCGTTGGTGTTGGCACCGGAGTGGGAGTGGGTGTCGGTGCCGGAGTTCGAGTAGG
>NZ_JANSJA010000167.1:0-8039 GCF_047462335.1 Synechococcus sp. H60.1 | reverse complement strand
AATGGTGCGGGCTTGGGTTCCTTGCAAGATGCGAATGCCGACGCTGCCGGCTATCCTGCCCACAACAATCCGGTTGGATTGAATGACCGGAACTGATCCCGCTCCATCCAGTTGGATCCCGGTGGTACCGCCGCTAGCTGTCTGGCGAGCCTGCAGCGCCAACCCAGCAGTCGTAGGCGGATCCCCCTCGATTTGGTTGTTGCGGAAAACCCCGCCGGAGTTGTCGCTATAGCGAACCCCCAAAGCTCCCAAAGCTTGCAGAAGGATCGCGTTGTTCTCCAGGAGCGGATTACTCCCTGGCACAGTACCGACACCTACGCCTCCTGTCTTGCTGACAGTGACCGAGATGCCGGCGACACGACCGTTGCCCGAGATCTGCACACAGGGATCCGAAAACTGCTGGCAAAAAACCTGGGCCAATTGGTTGACAGCTCCCTCCAAAACGGCGGCATTACCGTTCACCAAGATGTTGGAGCTGGGACTATTGAGGGTAACCTTGCTGGGCTGAAAGGTGCCATCGTTTACCTGAATCTTTCCGCCTTCCAACACCACCTCCACCCCTTGCAGGCTGGTTTGGCTAGCTACGATGACATTGAACAACCCGGCCAGGATCTCGTAGGCAGCAGAGCTGGTAATCCGAATCCGCCCGCCGTTGGTGCCGTCACCTCCATCCAGGGCCAGGTTCTTCTCCAGTCTCTCCTTGCCCGCCCCCAAAATCTCAATCAGCACCTCCAGGCCGGCTGTAGCACTTTGCAATCGCTGCGCCTCTGCGACGGCATCGGCCAACTTAGTGAAGGGGCCTTTGGCCGGATCCACCCTTAGGATGACGGGCTCCCCAGGCGGCGGCAGAGGAGGAGAGTTGCCCGCACCTCCCCCACAGCCGAAAGCGATCCCTGCCAATAGAGGCAGCAAGAGGGAACGGGTTCGCCAGGTGGATCGGGATGCTTGGCCGTTTCTAGGAAGGGATCCTTTCATCCGTGGAAAATCCTTGGAAATCCCTATCAGTCAAACGTATCAGAAGTGCAGACACCTAGAGCCACGATAAGCCCCTAGGATCTAATTCTCCCAGACAGAGCCTTTCAAAAGAGATCGCTGGCAGGGGATCCGCGGAAGCCAAGCGCATCCTGCACAATTGCAAGTAGCCCAGGGCAGAAGCTGAGCCGGTATATCCTGAGAAGGAAGCCCAGATGGGGTTACAGATGGCCATGGCCGCTTCCGTTCGCTCGATTACACCCCAAGAACTGGCCGCCCGCCTGCGCGATCCGGAGGCCGGCCCCCTGCAACTCATCGATGTGCGGGAACCGGCAGAGCTGGAGCTGGTCAACCTCAGCGCCCTTGGCTTTCGCCACTACCCCTTGAGCTGTTACAAAGAGTGGAGCGAGCGAATCTTGAGGGAGCTGGATCCCCATTGCCCAACCTTTGTCCTCTGCCACTATGGGATCCGCTCTGCCCAGGTGAGCGAGTGGTTGCAGGCCAACGGCTTTACCCAGGTCTACAACATTAGCGGTGGCATCCACGCCTGGGCCCTTGCGGTGGATCCCACCCTGCCCACCTATTGAACTTCTACAGCGTCAGGGATCCCACCTTTTGCTCCAACAACTGGGCTAGATCTTGCAAGAAAGCTGCGGCGTGGGCACCGTAGATGACGCGGTGGTCACAGGTAAGGTTAACCTGCATCTGGGAGCGGATGGCGATGGCTTTTTCCGGCGTGGCCACCACGGTGGGGCGAGCAGCACCAATGGCCAAGATGGATCCCTGGTTGGGAGGCAGGATGGCGTCGAAGCGATCCACCCCAAACATGCCCAGGTTGGAGAGGGTAAAGGTGCCGCTGGTGTACTCCTCCGGCTGCAGTTGCTTGCGCCGCGCCCGCTCCACCAGATCCTTCCAGCGGCGGGAGATCTCGTAGAGATCGATCCGGTTGGCCTGCCTGAGCACAGGGGTAATTAGGCCCCCATCTTCCATGGCCACCGCCACAGCGATGTTGATGTCGGCTTTGTAGTGGATCCCGTTTTCGGTGTAGCTGGCGTTGAGGAGGGGGTGCTTTTCGAGAGTGAGGGCCACAGCCTTGACCAAAAGGGCCGTCAGCGTTACCCCTTTGGGTTTTACCTGTTGGTAAAGCTGATCCAGGCTGTCGGTGGTAATGGTGTAGCCGACGTGGAACACGGGCACGCCCAGGCTGGCGTTCATGTTGCGCACCACCGCCGCCTGCAGGGTGCTCAAGGGAACCACTTCTCCCAGGGGCGCAGAAACGGGGGGAGGAGCGACCGAGGAGGGAGCTGCCACCCGCGGGGAGGCAGCCTGAGCTGCGGCCCGCTCCACATCTTCGGCTACGATGCGCCCACCAGGGCCGGAGCCGCGCACCGTGCGCAGGTCAACCCCCAGACTTTCTGCCAATTTTTTCGCCCGTGGGGAAGCCAGGATGCGCTGGGATCCAGCTCCGTCGGAGCCACTTGGGGGCGTGGAGGGGGGGCTTGCTGCAGGCGCAGGGGTTGGCCGTTGAACGGTGGGGACAGAGGCCGCGCTAGGGGTAGCCGCCGGCGCAGCACCCTTAGAGAGGGCCTTGGCTCTCTCCTGGGCCTCGGCCAGCTCCGCTTCGGTTTCGGCAATGAGGGCGATGGGGGCGCCCACCGGCGCCGATTCCCCGGCTGGGATGAGGATGCTGGCCAGAATGCCGCTGTGGAAGGACTCCACATCCATGTCTGCTTTGTCCGACTCCACCACCAGGATGTTTTCCCCTTTCTCCACTCGGTCGCCGGGGTTCTTCAGCCAGGCAACGATCTTGCCCGTTTCCATGGTGGAGCTGAGGGCCGGCATGGAGAGTTCGTGGATCATGGCGGGGGTGGCAACACAGCAGAGAAGATTGTAACCCAGCAGACGGGATCCCGGCGCACTCCCCTAGGCCTAGTGGGCGCCGGCAGCTTCCGCCTCGGCCACCACCAACAGGGTTTTCAGCAGGGAATCGGGGTTGAGGCTGATGGAGTCGATCCCCTGCTGCACCAGAAAGCGGGCAAAGTCAGGGTAGTCGCTGGGAGCTTGTCCACAGATGCCGATCTTGCGCCCGTGGCTTTTCACCGTCTGGATCACCTGGGCGATCATCCGCTTGACGGCCTCGTGGCGCTCGTCAAAGAGATGGGCCACCAGGGCCGAGTCGCGGTCCAACCCCAGGGTGAGCTGGGTGAGGTCATTGGAGCCGATGGAGAAGCCGTCGAAGATCTGGCAGAACTCGTCGGCCAGGATGACGTTGCTGGGCAGCTCGCACATGACGTACACCTGCAGGCCGTTTTCCCCTCGCACCAGGCCGTGGCGGGCCATCTCCTCCAGCACCTTGTGCCCCTCTTCGGGGGTGCGGCAGAAGGGGATCATCAAGATGACGTTGGTCAGGCCCATCTCGTCCCGCACCCGTTTCATGGCCCGGCACTCCAGCGCAAAGCCATCGCGGTAGCGGGGATCCGTGTAGCGGGAGGCCCCCCGCCAGCCAATCATGGGGTTTTCCTCGTGGGGCTCATAGCGGGATCCGCCCAGCAGGTGGGCGTATTCGTTGCTCTTGAAGTCCGACAGGCGCACAATCACCGGCTTGGGGTAGAAGGCAGCGGCGATGGTGGCCACCCCCTGGGCCAGCTTGTCTACAAAGTACTCCGGCTTGTCGGCGTACTGGGCGGTGAGCTCCGCCAGGCGCGGCTCCTCCTTGACCGCCTCGTCGTAGTGGATCAAGGCCAGAGGGTGGATCTGGATGTGGTTGGCGATGATGAACTCCAGCCGCGCCAGACCCACGCCGTCGCAAGGGATCTCGCTCAGGCCAAAGGCTTTTTCCGGGTTGCCCACGTTCATCATCAGTTGGGTGCGGGGGCGGGGCAGCTCCTCTAGCGGGATCTCCGTCACCTCATAGGGCAATAGACCAGGATAGACGCGCCCTTCCTCCCCTTCGGCGCAGGAGACGGTGATGGGATCGCCGGAGCGGAGCACCTGCGTGGCGTTGCCGCAGCCAACAATGGCCGGGATCCCCAGCTCGCGGGCAATGATGGCCGCATGGCAGGTTCTGCCCCCCTGGTTGGTGACGATGGCGCTGGCCTTTTTCATGATTGGCTCCCAGTCGGGATCGGTTTTCTCCGTCACCAGCACCTCGCCGGCCTGGAACTGATCCGAGCGGCGCACATCCAAAATGACGCGGGCTGTGCCCTGGCCGATGGCTTCCCCCACCGCCCGTCCCCGCACCAGGGGGTCTGGGCGCGCCTCCGTCTGCGTAAAGCGGTAGGTTTTGAGGCGGTTGGTGGCCTTTTGGGATTGCACCGTCTCGGGGCGGGCCTGGACGATGAACAGCTCGCCCGTGATCCCGTCTTTGGCCCACTCGATGTCCATGGGGGTGAAGCGGCCCCGCAGCGCCGAGTAGTGCTCTTCGATGAGGCAGGCCCAGCGAGCCAGCTCTAGGATCTCGTCGTCCTGCAGGGCATATTGGCGGCGCAGGCTCTCGGGGACGGGTACGTTTTTGGTGGAACGGGATCCCTCCTCGTCGTAGACCAGCTTCAGGGCTTTGCTGCCCAGCTTGCGGGAGAGGATGGGGCGCAGCCCCTGCTTTAGGGTAGGTTTGAAGACCACGTATTCGTCGGGGTTGACGATGCCTTGCACCACGTTTTCCCCCAGCCCATAGGCAGCGGTGATCAACACCGCGTCTTTAAAGCCCGTTTCTGGGTCGATGGAGAACATCACCCCCGAACAGGCCAAGTCCGAGCGCACCATCTTCTGCACCCCCACCGAGAGGGCCACCTGGAAGTGGTCAAAGCCCTTGATCTGGCGGTAGGAGATGGCCCGGTCGGTAAACAGGCTGGCAAAGCAGCGGTGGCAGGCATTCAGCACTGCCTGGATCCCGTGCACGTTGAGGTAGGTCTCCTGCTGGCCGGCAAAGCTGGCATCCGGCAGGTCTTCTGCTGTGGCGCTGGAGCGCACCGCCACATCGGTATCGGGGCCGTAGCGCTCGCACAGCTTCTGGTAGGCTTCGCTGATGGCCTGCTCCAACTCTGGGGGGAAAGGCGTCTGCAGAATCAAGGTGCGGGCGGCTTTGCCCCGCTCGCGCAGGTTCCGCACATCCTCGATATCGAGGTCTTTGAGGATCTCCCGCAGCTTCTCCTCGAGGCCGGCAGCGGCGATGAACTGGCGATAGGCATGGGCGGTGGTGGCAAACCCCAGGGGCACGCGGATTCCTTTGGGGGTCAACTGCTGCAGCATTTCCCCTAGAGAGGCGTTTTTCCCACCCACCTGGGCCACGTCCCGCAGCCCCACCTCTATGAGGGGCACAACCAAGGGTGGCTCTGAGCCAAGCTGGCGTTGAGGGGGCTGTTGAAGCTGGGATCCCAGCGCTACTCCATCCGACATGCTTTGTCTCCTTGTGCCCATCAGAGCAAGCGTGATAGTTGCAAAAAGACCTTCTCCCGCCAGGACCTGGCCTAGCTTTGAGGGTCTATACCCCCACTGTACTGAGGGTTTTCCTGGGGCTAGAATCCCGGCGCAACGCCCCCAGAGAAGGCTGAGAAGGGGATGAGACAAAGGCGTTCTCGCCAGGATCCGGCTGAAAAAGCTGCCACAAATCTTCGCCCTTTTTTACCTAATGCAAAAGTAACCGCTCTGCCACAATGTTTTCAAAGCAGCAGTTTGCCGAAACAGGGCAAATGGAAGGCCCCAGGGATCCGGTGGCAGCAATTCGCCAGGTAAGAGTGACGGAAAAACAGCAGGGCTTGCGGCTGGATCGCGGGTTGGCGGAACAACTGCCGGAGCTGTCGCGCTCGCGCCTGCAGCAGCTCATTCGCCAGGGCCAGGTTTGGCTCAATGGGCGGCCCTGCCTGGATAAGGATCGCCCCCTGCAAGCCGGGGATGAGATTGAGGTGCGGATCCCGCCAGCCACCCCTACAACTTTGGAGCCGGAGCGGATCCCCTTAGACATTCTCTACGAAGATGAGGATCTGCTGGTCATCAACAAGCCGCGCGGTCTGGTGGTGCATCCTGCTCCTGGACATGCCAGCGGCACGCTGGTGCATGCATTGCTGGCCCACTGTCCTCGCCTTTCCGGGATCAACGGCGAGCTGCGCCCAGGGATCGTCCATCGCCTCGACAAGGACACCACCGGTGCCCTGGTGATTGCCAAACACGATCAGGCCCACCAGCATCTGCAGGCCCAGATCCAGGCCAAGACGGCTCGGCGCATCTACCTAGGGGTGGTGTTTGGCCGGCCAGCCCAGAGCCAAGGCACGATCTCTGCCCCCATTGGCCGCCACCCGGTGGAGCGGCAGAAGATGGCGGTTTTGCCCTCTGGCCAAGGGCGAGCGGCGGTAACCCACTGGCAGGTGCTGGAGCGCCTGGGCAACTACACCCTGATGCAGTTTGAACTGGAGACCGGCCGCACCCATCAAATTCGGGTGCATGCCGCCCACCTGCGCCTGCCCATTGTCGGGGATCCCCTCTATACCCAGAGCAAAACCAGCCCCGTCAAACTCAGTGGCCAAGCTCTCCACGCCTGGAAGCTCTCCTTTGTCCACCCGCGCACCGGCCAGCCGCTGCAGTTTACTGCCCCTCTGCCGGAAGAGTTCGAGCGGCTGCTGCGGCAGTTGCGCAGCCAGGCCGGATAGGCAGCTTCTAGGGTCGCTCTCGGCCCTGTCTGGCCTGTCCAATCAGGGTTCATGCTGATCCCCGTGACCAAGAAGTTTCAACCTTCAGTAAATTTTTAGAGAAGTTGGAAGTGTTTTTGCCGGGTGAGTTGTTTAGAGTTGTC
The DNA here is from genome assembly GCF_047462335.1 of Synechococcus sp. H60.1. Lineage (NCBI taxonomy): Bacteria > Bacillati > Cyanobacteriota > Cyanophyceae > Synechococcales > Synechococcaceae > Synechococcus > Synechococcus sp. H60.1. The sequence continues at coordinate 1,282 of NZ_JANSJA010000167.1, read as the reverse complement.
CCCACACCGGTGGGGCAGACAATTAAGACAATCTCACATCTACCGGGATCCCTTGCCTGGGTGGGCGACACTAGGACTGGGTCGCAGAAGCGCGATAGCTAAGGAGGGGAGTATGAGCAAGAGCCTGCTGGAGCAGTTGCGAGAGATGACCGTCGTGGTGGCCGACACGGGGGATATCAACGCCATTGAGACCTTTAAGCCGCAGGATGCCACCACCAATCCCTCTTTGATTACAGCAGCCGCCCAAATGCCCCAGTACCAGGGCATTGTCGATGAGACCTTGCTCAAGGCCCGCCAAGAACTGGGATCTAAAGCCGACACCAAAACCGTAGTGGCCCGCGCCATCGATGAATTGGCGGTAGCCTTTGGCGTGCGCATTCTCTCCATCATCCCCGGTCGGGTTTCGACCGAGGTAGATGCCCGCCTCTCCTACGACACCGAGGCTACCGTAGCCAAGGCCCGCTACCTCATCGAGCTCTACAAGGCGGCAGGGGCGGATCCCAAGCGGGTGTTGATTAAAATTGCTTCGACCTGGGAAGGGATCCGCGCCGCCGAGATCCTAGAAAAAGAAGGGATCCACTGCAACCTAACTCTGATGTTTGGCCTGCACCAGGCCATTGCCTGTGCGGAAGCAGGGGTAACCCTCATCTCGCCCTTTGTGGGCCGCATCTTGGATTGGTACAAGAAGCACACCGGCCGGGAGAGCTATCCCCCTGCTGAAGATCCGGGCGTGCAGTCGGTAACCCAGATCTACAACTATCTGCGCAAATACGATTACCCGACGGAAGTGATGGGCGCCAGCTTCCGCAACATTGGGGAAATCATCGAGCTGGCCGGCTGCGATCTGCTTACCATCTCGCCAGTTCTCTTGGCGGAGCTGCAAAACACCGAAGGCCACCTGGAGCGCAAACTGGATCCGGAAAAAGCTAAGAAAATGGACATCCCGCGTCTGGTGATGGATCGAGCCACCTTCGACCAGATGCACCGGGAAAACCGCATGGCTTCAGAAAAGCTGGAAGAAGGGATCCAGGGCTTCTCCAAGGCGCTGGAGGTGCTGGAAAGGCTGCTCACCGAGCGGCTACAGAAGCTGGAGGGCGCCAAGAAGGAAACGATTACCCACGCCGCCCAGGATGTCTTCCGCATCTACGACCTGGATGGGGATGGCTTCATTACCCGCGAGGAGTGGATGGGGGCGGATCGCGTCTTCGATGCCCTCGACACCAACCAAGATGGCAAAATTACCCCCGAAGAAATGCTGGTCGGCCTAGGGGCAGCCGTCTAC